>NZ_JBHVZR010000003.1:0-287301 GCF_042879835.1 Pseudarthrobacter sp. NPDC058329 | reverse complement strand
ATAGTGTGGAACGATTTCTTCACGGGCCTGATCTTCCTCAACGGCTCCGACGCCGTCACACTGCCTGTAGTGATCTATAACTTTGTGGGTGAAAGTGTGTCCCAGTGGAACGTCATCTTTGCCGCCATCATCATTTCGATGATCCCCATCCTTGCCTTCTTCCTCTTCGCACAAAAGCAGTTCATTCAGGGCTTCACCGGCGGCGTGAAATCCTGACAGCGATGGAGACGACCGGGCTGCATCCCTTCCTCCTGCTGGGTCGATTCATCTGCGCATCGTAAATGACCGCCACATGTATCGTTCTTTTACAGCGTGGACGGTGCGAATTGGACTCGGCGTGGAATGCGGATTGAGGCCTCGGACTACAAAGCGAATACTGCCGCCGACCTCCTGAGTCCCAGCCCGGCATTACTCGCAACCGGCACCGGTCACGTGCAATTTGAAAACTCCCAATACCGCGTTCTGGGCGACTGATCGCTTTCAGCCCAAGCATTCCTTCCACTTTCCGAAAGTTGAAAATGAACACCGCGCCACGACTTGAACACCACGACGCTCACACTCGACTGATCGTTGACGGAAAACCATTCCTTTGTTTGGGCGGCGAGCTACACAACTCCAGTTCCTCCGACCGCCAATACATGGCAGAAGTGTGGGAGAAGATCTCCGGATCAGGGGCAAATAGTGTGATCGCGACGGTGGCCTGGGACCAGGTGGAGCCTGAGGAAGGGACCTTCGACTTCTCCGTCGTCGATGGGATTCTCGAAGATGCCCGTGCAGCTGGCCTGAGGCTGATCCTCATCTGGTTTGGGGCCTTTAAGAACGCGTCATCCACTTACGCACCCACATGGGTGCGGGCCGACAGAACCCGCTTCCCTCGCGCAGACCGCGGACCGGAGCCCATGGAAACACCCTTCTCATACAAGGGCTCGATGCCTCGACCCACTCTTTCCGTGTTCTCTGACGAGCTCTTTGTCGCTGATAGAACGGCTTACTGCCGATTCATGGCACATCTTGCCGAAGTCGACCGGCAGCACACGGTGATCATGGTTCAGGTCGAAAACGAGGTCGGGCTTCTCGGAGTTGGCAGGGACCGTTCGGCGGCAGCTCGGGCAGCCTGGGAATCGCCGGTTCCGGTGCCACTTCGCAAGGCCCTGGCGAACAATGCGGACGCGTTCGATCCCACAGTGTCAACAGTTCTCCAACCCGTCATCGCTTCGGAGGCCAGTTGGGCTCATCATTTTGGTGACGGCAGCCCTGTCGCAGACGAAGCTTTCATGGCTTGGGCCTTCGCGACCTACGTAGGGGGACTTGCCGCTGCTGGAAAGGAGATCCTGGAGCTTCCTGTTTTCGCCAATGCTTGGGTGGGGCCGCAGCCTGGCCAGGACCTTCCCGGAAATTACCCAAGCGGTGGGCCGACCGCGAGGATGATTCCGGTCTGGCAAACGGCAGCGCCCGCAATCGATTTTCTGGCCCCGGACATTTACGTGCCGAATTCAGCAGAAATCATGTCCCAGTACGCGTCTGTTGGAAACCCGCTCTTTATACCGGAGGCACGGTTTCGTGCTGGTGATGCCTTTCTTTCCGTCGGCCGCTTTGGTGCTCTGGGCTATCAGGTCTTTGGTCTTGAAGATGGCCGTCCGGGGAACCAGTACGGCCTAACGTGTCGGGCAATCCTGGCACTTACCGATCAAATTGTTGAGGGCCAGCGAGATGAACGGATCTTTGGATTCGCGTTGGAACAGGACGAAGATCTTGTAACGACGACGCTCGGTGGCATCTCTATTACCGTCCGAAATTCAGCAAAGCTCTACAGGTCCATGCTGCTTGACGCCGGTGTAGTGCTGCCGCCGCCTCCAGAGCTCCCGGGTGAGACCGAGGGCGCCGCCCACGGGCACACTCCTGGGGATGGCCGTCCCTTCGGGCTCATCCTCGAAACGGGACCATTGGAGTTCCTTGTCGTGGGGCAGGGCGCGCTGTTCGATTTCCATAAAGCAGACTCAGAGCTCGAACTTGATTCCGTGCGTGAGCTGCGGTTGACCCAGGATGGCTGGCGGGACGGCCGACTCTTAAACGGTGACGAGCGGCTTCAGATTCTGAAGAACGACACGATCAGCGCCTCCAGGATCAAGCTGCTCGAACTTTCCAAGTCCGCGTAAGGCGCGAGGGCAGGTGTAGAAAGAGGCAAGTTATGCACCAGTGTGAAAAGTGTTCCCGACCGCTCCGGGGGCAACGACATAAGCGCCACGGGAATCCCGCCCCGGAATGCTCTTGCAGGAATGAGCATGGGCTTGAGATCTGACGCATCTAGCATGACACCCTTTCTGCCGTCGCCAAGGAACCTGCGATGGGGGATCGTTGGAACCGGGGGGATATCACGCCAGATCACGGCGGACTTCGCGCTCGTGGCGGATGCGGACGTGGTCGCTGTCTCCAGCCGGCACGCGTCGTCTGCGAAGGATTTTGCAGACACGTTCAGGATCCCCGCAAGCTTTGACGACTACAACAGCATGCTCAACGCCGACATCGACGCCGTGTACATCGGGACGCCGCACGTGACGCACTTCGAGCTGGCACGTGCAGCGCTCGAGCGTGGCCGCCATGTCCTCTGCGAGAAGCCGATCGGCCTGGACGCTGGAGAGGTGCGGGAACTCGCCGCTATCGCCGCAAAATCCGGTGCCTTCCTGATGGAGGCGATGTGGATGAAGTTCAATCCCCTCTACCTCCGCTTGCGCGAGATGGTCGACGCCGGAGCCATCGGTGAGATCCGCAGCGTGAGATCTGCCTTCGGTGCACCGTTCCCGCGGGATGACTCAAGTCGGTGGAAGCGTGGCGGCAGCACACTGCTGGATCAGGGCATCTACCCCGTGACACTCAGCCACATGTTCCTCGGTGACCCGTCGGGCATCACCGCAGCCGGGATTGTGCAGGAGAACGCAGTAGACCTGAGCCAGAACTACACCCTCAACTACCCCGGAGGGCGTTTCGCCCAGGGTGCCAGCTCGATGGTCAATTTCCTCGACCAGTCCGCATCACTGTCCGGGACCGGCGGCTGGATCACCATAGACACGGGCTTCTGGTTCGCGTCGCGCTTCACAGTCCACCGGTTCAGTGTCGAAACGGGCGAGACAACCGAGACCTACGAGACCACGCGCGAAGGTCACGGCTACGTGCCCATGCTCCGGGCCGTGACCGCCGCGATCCTGAATGGCGATGTTGAACATCCGCTCCACAGCATGGATGACTCCGCCCGTATTTTTGACACGTTGGATGAGATCCGCCGACAGATCACGATCAGTAGAAAGGCCGAATCTTGAGCACCTCATCAGGTCAAAGTACCTTCCTCAGCCATGCAAGCGCGCCCGAAGGTCAGCGCAGAGCCGATCTCGGCGACGGCACATATTTGAATCCGGTGTTCGCGGGAGACCACCCTGACCCCGCTATCCTCCGCGACGGTGACGATTATTACGTGACATTCTCCTCCTTTGAGTCAACGCCGGGCCTCATCATCTGGCACTCACGGGACCTGCTGAATTGGAAACCGCTGGGTCCGGCATTGCCGGAGCCGATCGGCAACGTCTTCGCAATGGATATGTGCAAGGTCGATGGCCGGTACTTTATCTACGTTCCGATCATTCCCACCGCGGTCTCACCGGATCCGATGGCCCCGCCGCTGATTTATGTCATCCATGCCGAAAGCATGGAGGGTCCGTGGAGCGAGCCCATCAACCTCGGCATCGCAGGGCACATCGACCCCGGGCACGTGGTGGGAGAGGACGGCCACCGCTACCTCTTCCTCAGCGGCCTCAGCCGCGTCCGGCTCACTGCCGACGGCATGGCAACCGACGGGCCCGTGGAGCATGTATATGACGGGTGGCGCTACCCCGACGACTGGGTCACTGAGGCCTACGCCCTCGAAGGGCCGAAGCTGACCCGCCGCGGTGACTGGTTCTATCTCACGACGGCGGTGGGCGGCACGTCGGGCCCGCCGACCGGGCACATGGTCACAGTCGCCCGGTCGCGTTCGGTAGATGGTCCCTGGGAGGACTGTCCCCGCAACCCCATCATCAGGACGTGGGATGTAGCTGAGCCGTGGTGGAGCAAGGGCCATGCCACCCTGTTCGAGGGTCCGAACGGCCAATGGTGGAGCATCTACCACGGTTACGAGAACGGCTTCGCCACCCTGGGCCGGCAAACGCTTCTGGAACCGATTGAATGGGACGACGACGGGTGGCCGCGGGCAGCCGGCGGAAACCTCTCAAAGCCTTTGCCCGCACCCATTCCGGCGGCATCGGCAGCGGCGGGCCGGACCCACGGCCTGGCGTTGTCCGACGACTTCGCCGAACCGCGTTTTGGTATCCAGTGGTCCTTCCACTCGCCGTCAAAAGACGAGTACCTCCGGGCCTCATTGGATGACGGGTTGCTTCTGAAGGCCAGCGGAACCAGCCCGTCCGACAGCTCACCGCTGACCTGCATCGTCGGTGACCGGCGCTATGAGATCAGCGTCGAGATGGAACCCCTGGACGGGGCCCAGGGCGGGCTGCTGCTCTACTACAGTGACCGGCTCTTCTGCGGAATGGGCCACGACGGTGCTGCCATGACCAGCTACCGGGCCGGCAGGGCCATTCCCTATTGGCGGGAACCTGCCCCATCGGCAAAAACCATTCACCTGCGCATCGTCAACGACGGCCACATCGTCACTCAGTACTACAGCACCAACGGAATTGACTGGACCCGCCACGGTCTCCGGTTCGACGTTGCCGGCTACAACACGAACACGGCTGATGAGCTCCTGAGCCTTCGGCCGGCCCTGTTCGCAGCGGGTACCGGGCAGGTGCGCTTTCGGAACTTCCAGTACCGCGCCCTGAGCGATTGATCTTGCGATTGTGCCAGCCACGGCCGACGTAAAATCGCCCTCCCTCCGAAGCTGGCCTCAGTTCCGGAGGGAGGGCGGTTGCGTTTAGGCGGCCTGGTGAAGTATCAATGAGGGCTATTCCGTGCCGAGCCCCGCGGCCGAAGTCTTTTCGCCGGCCACGCTGTTGAGCGCGGTCAGGTCGAAGATGCCGTTGATATCGGCCTGCTTGGTGGTCCCGGCGGTCACGCCGTCGGCCAGGAGCTTCTGGTACGTTCCGGCGAGCGGGTCCACGGTGAACACGATGTTCTTCAGGGACCGGTCGATCACGTCCGCCTTCAGCTCGGCGCCGGCGGCTTCCTTCAGGGCGGCGTTGATGACGGTGGCCTTCTCGCCGTCGGCTGCGCTGTTCAGCCACTCAACCGACTTCACGTGGCCCTTAAGCAGCGCCTTCACGGTGTCCGGGTGGTCCGCGGCGAACTTCTGGTTCACGATCAGGATGGTGGTGGGGAACTCGCCCGGCTTGCCGGACAGCGAGCCGTCCCACAGGTCCTTTTCATCCACCAGCACCTTGGCGCCGGCGGTCAGCACCAGGCGGGAGGCCCAGGGCTCAGGCAGCCACGCGCCGTCTAGCTTTCCGTCCTGGAACAGTTTCAGGGTCTGGGCGTTCTCAGTGGGGTTGATGGCGACGTCGCCGCTGCCGTCAACGTTGGTCTTGTAGCCCTGGGCGGTGAGCCAGGCGCGGAGTGCGACGTCCTGCGTGCCGCCGAGCTGCGGGGAGGCGAGGGTTTTGCCCTTGAGGTCGGCTGCGGAGTTGATCTCCGGCTTGACCACCAGCTGGGCGCCGCCGGCTGCAGCGCCGGCGATGATGTTGACGGATTCGCCGCCGCTCTTCACGTACGAGTTGATGGCGGGGTTCGGGCCGATGTAGGTGGCGTCGATAGCCCCGGCATTCAGGGCTTCGATGGCCGCGGGGCCGGCGTTGAACACCTGGGTGGTGAGCCTGGTGTCGCCCAGTTCGCCGGCGATGTGGCCCTGGCTTACGCCCACCAAAGCGGCTGCGTGGGTGACGTTGCCGAAGTAGCCGAGTTTCAGTTCGGCGGCCGGGTTGCCGGAGGCTGCGGTCTCCTGGACTGCTGCGGGCGTGCCGCTGTTGAACGTGGTGGCGACGGCGGCGCCGCCGCCAATCAGGGCGAGCAGGCCGGCGGCGATGCCGATCTTCAGGCCGAGGGGGCGTTTGGGTGTATTGGACTGGCCGGCCACGATGCGGGTGGAGCCTTGCTCGTTCTGCGGACGCTTGTCCTGGCTTTCTGACATTGGGGATTCCTTTGCTGGGGCGGGTGCTGAGACGAGATTACGGAGCACCCGGCAGCCGCACAATCAGTCCCGTAGCGGGCGTTCACGGGACGTCGCGAACGCTCAACAGGACGTAGCGCAGCGTCAAGGAACGTCTTTGGAAGACACAGAACGTGTTCAGCTGCCGGCAGCTGCGGGCCTGGACTCCCGTACCGCCGGGGGCGTGAACCGTGCCCCCGTATCCGGGAAGCCCGGTACCTCAATCCGCGCGTGGGTATGGACTTCCTGAACCGTCCGGCGGGTATGTTCCGCGATGTCCTCCATGGTGGTGACCCACATGCCGTCCATTCCCTTGACCCGTTCAATGAGCCGCTCCAGGGCCACCGCCTTGGACGGCCGGCCGGAAATGAAGGGGTGGTTGGTCAGGACAAAACAACTGCCCTGGGCGTGGTGTGCCTCCGCCTCGAGCGTCCACATCTCGAGGACCTTGGCCGGGCTCTCGATCACACCGCTGCCGGTCACGCCGGGGTAGAAGGCGTACTGCTCCCAGTCGTCCAACGCCCAGTCCACGGGGATTTCCACGATGTCCCGCGAGTCTCCCGGGGCGACGCTGAAGCGGTAGGGGGCATCGCCGTCGAGCAGGCTCGAATCGTAGAGGAAGCCGCGGTCCGCCAGGAGCCCGGCAGAGTGCCAGTTCAGCTCCCACCAGGGCGCCCGGTACCCCACCGGCTCAACCCCGGCGGCCCTGGCGAGCGCCTCCAGTCCGCGGTCGATGTAACGTGCTTCCGTTTCGGCGTCGATACCCTGCATGGGCTCGTGGAGGTAGCCATGGTGGGCCACCTCGTGCCCCGCGTCCACGATCCGCCGGACGGTGTCCGGGTAGCACTCGGCCGTGAAGCCAGGGACGAAGAACGTGGCGCGGATGTCCTGGCGCTGGAGGACCTGCAGCAGCCGGGGCACGGCCACCTTGGGCCCGTAGGACTGATGCGTCATCAGGGACATCCGGCTGGTGCTCTTGGGATCGTGGGCGATGGTGCAGGATTCGGCGTCGACGTCGAACGTGAAGGAAGCTGCGGCGCGCTTGCCCTCCGGCCAGGTGATCGGGTGCGCGGAGTCGGGGAATGCTTCGAGGGTCATGGTGGTCCTAGCGTTAGTGGGCGTTCAGGCGCAGTGCGGTTCAGAGGGCGGGCTGCGTGCCGGAGGCTCCGGTCAGTTCGGCGGCCGCCTGGCGGTGTACCGGGGCGGACTCGATGAACCGGCGGTGGACCTTCGGGCCCAGGATGGCGTAGCTGGTGGCGCTGGCAAGGCCGCCGGCGAGCCAGGACAGGTCCCAGCCGCCCAGGGCCACGGCGATGGGGCCCTGCATGGCGGGGACGAGCCCGTACATAAACAGCCAGGTGGCGAAGATGCCCACCAGGAGGGAGGTGACGCCCGCCCAGTTGATGCCGGGGAGCCGCCTGGTGCCGACGCCGTCGAACAGCCGTTCCGGATTGCCGGGCCAGCGCCTGTCGATCCAGAAGTAATGCACCAGCATGACGCCGCCCCAGGCGGCTACCCAGGCGACCAGCCCGATGAGCCAGGCGTCAAGGACTGCTGCGAAGTCCTCCTGGAAGATGAAGAATACGACGGCGGCGAGCGAGAACACCCCGACGAAGAGGTTGAGCTTGCGGCGGCTGATGGTGATGTCCAGTGCCTGGGTGGCCACGGAGAAGGTGTAGATGTTCAGGATGTTGGTGGCGATGGGTCCGTGGAGCACCATCAGCAGTACGGGCAGGGCAAGGACGCCAAAGTTCTGGACGATGAGCTTGCCGGGATCAATCTCACCGCTGTTGGTGGCCAGGCTTGCGCCGAGGACGCCGAGCCAGACCACCGGGATGAACTGGCCGAGGACGCTGGCGAGGTAGACCTTTTTCTTGGGAACCTGGGTGCTGACGAAGCGCGAGTAATCGGCGGCGTACGTGAACCAGGTGATGCCCCAGCCGATGCCGATGGCGGTCATCACTGCGCTCATGGCGGCGATCCGCTCGGATCCTTCCAGGATGTTGCCCGCCGGGCCGGCGTAGGACCAGTTGATCTTCATGCCGAACCAGGCCACTGCGGACATCACCGCAAGGATGATGATGGTGGGCGGGACGGTCCACTTTTCGAAGGCGGCGATCGCTTTGTAGCCGAACCAGGCGATGGCCACCTGGGCGGCCATAATGGCCGTGGCGACGCCGATCTTCCAGGCGTAGTTGGTGGCTGTTGGGTCCACCCAGCCGAGGGTTCCGAAGAGGGCCATCACCAGATCAAGGATGATCCAGGTGTTGACCGCACACCAGCCGATCACCAGGAGCGCCTGGATGGCGGCCGGGAGGTAGTTCCCCCGCCGGCCGAACGCCGCCCGGGCGAGCACCATGCCGGTGGCGCCGGTCTTTTGGCCAAGCAGGACGAAGCAGCCGAATAGCAGCATGCCGATCAGGTTACCCAGCACCAGGACTGTCACGGTGTCCGCGAAGCCCAGCCCCAAGTGGATTCCGAGGGCACCCAGTACCCAGTTGATCGGGGCCAGGTTGGCACCGGCCCAGATCCAGAACTGGCCTGAGACTTTGTGGGTGCGCTGGGACTCGGGGATTGGCTGGAGCCAGGCTTCGACGTCTTCCGTGTGGACGGACTGGTCGGCTCCTGAAGCTGTGGGTTGTTGTTGCATCGAGGCCTCTTCGTTGAGGGGAGGGGGGATTCTTCAAGGTTATGTGTCGGCCGCCACATCCACCATCTACAATGTGTCTGGAGCTTTTCCCTTCTACATGACGGAGTGTCATGCCAGTTCATCTGGAGGATGTCCTGCGGCATCCCAGTGTCCTAGCCGCCGATCCGGTGGTCCGTGCGGCGGCGGGAGTTGTTCCGCAAACCCAGCTCCGCTGGATCCACTCCAGCGAGGTCCTGGACATTGCCTCGCTGCTGGGCGGCGGGGAACTCCTGCTCACCGGGGGACAGGCCCTCGCGCTGGCTTCCGATGAGCGGCAGACGGGCTACATCCGGGACTTGGCAGAACGCGGGGTGGCGGCGCTCGCCGTCGAGACCGGGAGCGTGCTTCCCTCGATTCCCGCCTCGATGATCGCCGCCGCTGAGGAGGCAGGCCTTCCCCTGATCGAGCTGCGCCGCGTGGTGCCGTTTGTGGCGGTTATGGAGGCGATCAACTCACAGCTTGTCAGCCAATCGGCGGCACAGTTGCAGCAGGCGGACCAGGCGAGCCATGCCATGGCGGTTGAGCTCGCGCACGGTGGCAGCCTTGACCGGATTCTCGCGGTCCTTGCGGTGGCGACCGGCTCTGAGGTGGTGTTGACGTCCACTGCGGGGGCGTCGCTGGCGAGTGCGGAGCCGGGCGGGGATGTTGATGCTTCGGGGCCCATGCCCTCCGGTGACGGCGTGGGGGACTACTCAACGCCCATCCACGTGGAGGTTCCGGTGCGGGGGATCCCGTCTGCCCGGCTGACGCTTCACGTCCGTGGTGACGCTGATGTGAACCTCGCCCGGATAGCGGGGAACCGGTCGGTGGACATTCTGGCCCTTGCACTGCTGCAGCGGATGCCTCCCGGATTGAAGGAGATGGCGGGCGCCGCGCTGATCCGGGCCATTGATTCCGGCAAGCAGAACTGGCGGCTCCGGGAGCTGGCTCCGGCTGCGGGGATTCCCGTCAGTGCCCAGGTGGTGGCGGTGGTAGTTCGTTCCCCTGCTTCCAAGCAGCTCCGGAAGGATGTGGAGCACCTGCTGGATCCGGGTGGGCAGCATGGCGCCAGCTACGCGGACAATGCCGAACTCCTGGCCCTGGGGGTGCTCCGGTCCGGGAATGTCCAGGATGAACGGCAAAGGATCGTGGACGGCCTGCTGGCTTTGGCGGTGCCGGAGGGAACGGTGAGCGCGGTCGGGCCCATTGCCTCCGGTGTCTCCTTCGCTCCGTGGTCCCTGGCGGAGGCGAGGCTGACACTGGAACTTGCAGCCGGCGTCGGGAATTCCGGAGCCGCTGCGTACGGAAACGGGACAGTGCTCGATGCCCAGGCGTTCGCCGTCGAGCGGCTGGCGGTGCAGTCCATGGACGAGATGCAGCGCCGCGACTTCGTCAACCAGCAGTTGGCCGCGGTCCTTGAGCACGACGCCCAGCGCCACTCCACGCTGGTGGAGACGCTGCGGGTCTGGCTGGACTCCGGCTGCAACACCGCGCAGGCGGCGCGGGAGCTGCATGTGGAGCGGCAGTCCATGCACCAGCGGCTGCAGCGGATCTTCTCCCTGTGCGGCGGCGACCCCCGCGGCACCGGACGACTTCCCGCCCTGCACCTCGCTGCCCGCCTCGCGGCACTCCCGCCCCAATAGGACGCTCTCTCACTTGGCGCGGGTTTTCTGCCAACGCTCTCTCAGCTCCTGCAGGAATATCCGGAACGCTCTATCGGGCCGTGGGCTGCAGGTAATCCCGAATCAATGCCGCAACGCGTTCGGCCTCGGAGTAGGCCCCGTGGGTCCCGGCGGTCTCGGAGGTGTAGTCGCCGGCGAAGTGCAGCGATCCGATTGAACGCTGAAGCTCCGGAAGGGCTTCTGCCCGCGCGGGACTGAGCAAAGCGAAGCAGTGCTGCCAGGTCTGGGCGTGTACACCGAGGACCCGGCCTCGAAGCTGGGGTGCCACCGTGTACACGTCCTCCATCCACTGGGCGACCCGCTGCTCGTCCTCGGCGAACCCGGGCAGGTAGCCCGAGGAATTTCCGTAGCAGGTCAGTTGGACAATGTTTGCGCTGGAGGTCTTTTCGGTACCGCCCGGGACCGGGTTGATGATGGCGTCGAAGGGCATGCCGACGGTAACGATGAAGGCCCAGTCCTTGAACTCCGGGAGCCCTTCGATATCAGCAACAATGTTCAGCGTGGTGCTGCCGGGGCTGGCCACCTTGTTGAGCGCTGACGTCTTCCACTCCGGCAGGTTCCTGACCACGTCCGGAGCGATCGGTGCGGGAACAGCCAGGACCACGTGCTTTGCCGTCAGCTTCTCTGCGCCCCTTTCGCCCTGGACAGCCACCTCGTAAAGGCCCTCTTCCTCGAGCAGGGCCACATCTGTCACCCGGGTGTTGTAGCGGACCGTATCCCGGGGCAGGCGTTTCAGGATGGCCCGTGGAATGGCCTGCATTCCGTCCAGCGCGAACAGCCGGTTGTTCTTTTCCCGTGCCAGGTAGCTGGCGAAATAACGCATCGCGTACTTGGCCGAGAGATTGGCCGGATCGCCCACGGCGCCGCCCCGGATAGCGGTGGCAATGATGTCGCGGACTGCCGGCTGCAGGTCGGCGATCCGTTCGGCGACCGTCTCACCTGAGAGTTTGTCGAGTTGGCCTGTTGACGTCCGGTCAGTGACGTAGTCCTGGTACTCGGTGAGGGAGGTGTCAATGAACTTGATCAGCTCCGTCTTTTCGGACTCTGTGAGCTTGAGCCCGGCCACCACGTCTTCGTTGGTTTCGGCCACAACGGTCTTCCCCTTGACGTGGATACCGTACGTTTCAGGGAGGAAGGGCACGGTTTCGATACCAAGCTCGTGCACAAGCTCTTCAGACTTTGTTCCCTTGTAAACGAACATTGCACCGGAGTTGGCCGATGTCCCTGCCAGCTGGACTGTGTGCGACCGGCCGCCGATGTCCTGACCGGCCTCGAGGACGAGGACATCCAGGCCCGTGTCCCGCAGATAGTACGCAGTACCAAGCCCTGCGGCGCCGCCTCCGACAATTATCACGTCATGCACTGTGGGCTCCTTGAAATTCTGGTTAGTCTGCGTCGTAGGTGTTGGCGATGTAGACATCGCAGGTCGCGCTGTGTGCCACACTGTTGGCCACGCTCCCCAGCACGCGTCCGATGCCCCGCATTCTGCGGTTGCCCCACCACGATGACGCGGGCCTCCTTGCGAATCGCTTCCCTGATGAGGGCATCGGCCGGCCTGCCCGCCGCTGCAGCGAAGGTGATTTTGATGTCCCCGCCCAAGGTGTCCGCCACGGTCCTCGCGACGTGTTCGGCCTTATCGGCGTCCGAGACCAGCCATTTGTCGGCGCCGGTGCGGAATACTTCCGACCGCTCGGCGTCAAAGGCTGACACCACGTGGAGGGTCCCGCCAAGTGCTGTAGCCAGGTCTCTGGCAGCCTCCGCTGCCTTTCTGGCCGTCGCGCTGCCGTCAACCCCTACAACAATGGTCCCGCTCATGTGCATGCTCCTTTGCTTGCTTTTAGAAACTTAAGAATCGGGGCGGCCGCCCATTGTGAGGGCGACGCCGGACGGATATCCGACGTCGCCCTGACATGGAACGGCCCTTGCGTCAGAGCTCGCTGGGAGCGCCCGGCTCGCCGACGGAGGGGTCAATTCCGTACTTCTCAAGGAGCTTCGTGATGGTACCGTCTTCACGGAGCTTCTTGATGTCTTCGTCCAGTGCCTTGCCGAGTGCTTCATTGTCGAGGCTGGACGGCATCATGACCTGGCCTACCGCAGCGAACTGGGGGACATTCGCGTTCGGCTTCACGTCAATCACCGTGGCACCCTCGATGGGAGCGTCTTTGAAGCGGTAGTTGGCGGACGCGGAGGATGCCACGAGGGCGTCGATGCGGCCCGCTTTGAGGTCTCCGTAGACGGATTCGTCGTCCTGGTAGATCTTGAACTTATCGCCAAGCCATTTCTGCATGCTGTCGTTCCAGAGGTTGCCGGCGACCGAGCCGATCATTTTGCCCTCCAGATTGTCGCTGGTCAGACCCGTTGTTGAGACGATGGCCTGCGGGTCGCTCCACAGCGGCGTGCTCATGTAGACGATCTTCGTCCGTTCCTTCGTGCGCAGCCAGTTTCCCGAGCCGATGTCGACGCGTTTCGACTGCACTGACGGGATGACCGCTCCCGCGCCGCCCGACGTGCTCACCGTGACCTTGAGGCACTCAAGCTTGGCGATCTCGTTGATCAGGTCACCCTCCATCCCGGTGACGTTGTCACCCTCCAGGATCGTGGCGGGTGCATAGTCGTAGCTTGCGACTGTGAGCTCGCCTGGCGTGATTGTTTGGAGGTCTTTGTGTGCCGGGGTGCAGTCGGAGGCGGTGCCGGCGGTGTCGCTGCCGCCGCAGGCGGTGAGGGAGATGGCGAGCAGGCCGGCGGCGGTGCCGGCGGAAAGCGCGCGCATGAGGGTGCGGGGATTCCTGGACATGGTTTGTTCCTTTACTGAGGTGATGGGGCGGATTGCCCGGGGAAAGTGGAGCGTGGGTCAGTTGCGTTGCAGGTGCCGGCCGAGGCGCTTTTCCAGCACCCGGACGAGGCCGAGGAAGAGGAGGGTGATGGATCCGTAGATCACTGCCGTAAGCAGGTACACGCTGAGGTACTCGAAGGTGATGGATGCGATCTCGAAGCCCTTGGACATCAGTTCGGGCACGGCGATCACGAATGCCAGTGCACTGCCCTGGAAGACAAGGACGGCGAGTCCGGCCAAGGGCGGGGTGGAGATCCGGAGAGCCTGGGGCAGGATGATCATCCGGAACCCGGTCCAGCCACGGAGCCCGGAGGTGAGCGCCGCTTCTTTCTGCCCGAGTGGCACCGCCGCAAGCCCGGCCCGGAAGTACTCCGAGGCGTAGGCGCCGGTGTTCCAGGTCAAAGCGATGATCGCTGTGGTCAGGGACGTCAGGGTGATGCCGGCATCGGGGAGGCTGAAGTACAGCAAGTACAACAACACCAGGGCGGGCAGCCCACGTCCGATCTCGACGAACAGGAACGAGATCCACTGCAGCGGGGCGAGTTTCGACGCTGCCATCACGGCGAACAGCAGGCCAAGGGGGAACCCGAAGAGCAGCGAGAGTCCGGTCAGCTGGAGGCTGACAAGAAGTCCTGGGGTGAGGCTCGGCAACCATCCGAGCCATTGGGTCAGCATGTCCATCACGCCACTCCGATCTTCCTGCGGAGCCCGAGGTCGACCTGACGCGAGACGAGGGCGACGACGAGGCTGATCACGATGTAGAGCGCCCCGGCAACGAGGAACGAGAGAAGTCCTTCGTGCGTCTGCTTTGCGCTTTGCTGCGCGTAATAGGTGATCTCACGCACCCCGATCGTCGATGCCAGGGCGGAGTCCTTCAGGAGCCCGATGCCGTATGTGGCGATCGCGGGCAGAGCGACACGGAACGCCTGGGGTGTGATGATGTGCCGGACGGTGGTGACAGCGCTCAGCCCGAGTGCATGGGCGGCTTCGCGTTGTCCGTCGGGGATGCTGAGCAGTCCCGAACGGTAGATCTCGGCCATAAACGCCGAGGCGATAACGGAAAATCCGATGATCGCCGCCTGGATCGTCGACAGCCGCAGGGCGAACTGCGGCAGGCCGAAGTAGATCAGGAACAACCACGTGATGGGCGGAATGACCCGCACCACGTTGATATACAGCGTGGCGATACCCCGAACGATGGCGAATGGTGAGCGGGCGGCCCCAACAAGGACCAAGCCGATAAGACCACCGATAACGAGGGAGGCACCGGTGACGTAAAGCGTTAGGCCGACGCCCCGGGCGATGGCGGGCAGGAGTTCTGCAATCATCGCCGCCTCACCTGTCCAGTACGGCTTTGAGGAACTGCCGGGTGCGTTCGTTCTGCGGCTCCGACATCACCTGCTTGCTTGGGCCGATCTCCAGCACGCCGCCGTTGCCCATCACCATGATGCGGTCCGAGACGTCACGTGCGAAGTGCATCTCGTGGGTGACGACGATCATGGTCATGCCTTCGTCCGCGAGGTCGCGCATGACCGCGAGGACCTCGAGGCCGATCTCGGGATCGAGGGCTGACGTAGGCTCGTCGAAAAGCATGACCTTCGGGGACAGTGCCAGCGCACGGGCAATGGCGATGCGCTGCTGCTGGCCTCCTGAGAGGCGGGCGGGGTACGCGTTTGCCTTGTCGGGAAGCCCAACGTGCTTGAGCAGCCTGTTAGCGGTCTCCTGCGCCTGCTCCTTGCTCGCGCCGAGCACTTTCCGCTGCGGCAGGGTGATGTTCTCCATGACGGTCAGGTGGGGGAACAGGTTGAAGCTTTGGAAGACCATACCCGTAACGCGCCGGAGGTGGTCCAGGCTGGACTTGTCCGGCAGTTTCCCGCCGGCAACAACGCGGGCGCCGCCAATCGCGATGGTGCCCTCCGTTGGTGTCTCCAGGTAGTTCAGGCAGCGCAGGAAGGTGCTCTTGCCCGCCCCCGACGGCCCGATGACCGAGACCACCTCACCCTCGGTCATGACCAGGTTCACGTCTGACAGCACCCGACTGGCGCCATAACTCTTGCCGAGCCCGGAAACCACAACCTCGCCGGACAGCGCGATCGGGGGAGTTTTAGTGCCAAAACTGAAGCTCATTCTTGGTTCCTTTGGATAAATGACGCATATAGCACGGAGGCCAAGGCCGCTGACGCTGTTAATGAGGGGCCAGGCGTCTAACTCAGGGTTGGGACAGGCTGTGGCCTGCGTCACTGCATGTGCTGCACATCACCCTAGCCAGCGATCTCCATCCTGTCTAGATCTGTGATCACAGATCACACAATATTTCGAAAATTGGCAACACCGGCTCTTCCCCTAAGCGGGCGGGCGGGGCCGAATCGTATGGCGGAAACGAGTCGCTCTGCGCCAGGAACCCGCCAACACAAAGGCGTGCCGCCCGGGACTCCGGACGGCACGCCTTGTTTGTCGCAGTTCTGGCGGGCTACTTTTGCGGGGCTTCGGCCAGCCTGGCTTTGATCCGCTCGCTGGCATCCAGGAGGGACGCCTCGTTCACGGCTGCGGCTGCTGCCGGGTCACCCTTCCGAGCGGCGGTCACCAGGTCCTGCTGGTAGCGCCATAGGGAGTCATCGTTTTCGGCATCAAGGGAACCTTGGGCACCAACAATCTTGTAGGCCCGGCATTGTTGCCACAGCGCCTTGATCATCTGAAGCAGGACCGGGTTGCCGGCAGCCTCGTAGAGGATGGCCAGCATGGCCTCGTCGTGATCCAGCAGGGCGATGACCTGCCGCTCATTAATGGCCGTTCGCATCAGTTCGTACTCCGACTGCATCCTGTCGCAATCCTCGGGTGTGATCTTTTCACTGCCCAGCCGTGCGGCTTCTGTTTCCAGGAGCCGGCGGACGTCATAGACGTGGATCAGCTCCCCGAAGGTCAGGCTCTTGACCACCGCCCCTTTATGGGGTTGACGCTCGGCGAGGCCGGTCTCCTCCAACCGGCGGATCGCCTCCCGGACGGGCATAACGCTGGTACCCACCTGCTCGGCCAGATCGCGCACCTTGAGCCGCGAGCCGGCAGGGAGGTCCCCGCTCAGGATGGCAGCGTGAATCATCGCATAGACCTGGTCGGTCAGAAGGGTGGGTTCGGCGCGCTTGGATATGACCACCAGTCAAATATACGGCCGCCGGCGCACGCCCCTTCGCCCGCCGCAGCCACGTCGCGAGCATGAAGGAAATCTTTCCGAAGGGCTTGTGTGATCTGTGATCACATCTTAGGGTGGTTTGTATCACATCGGCTCAAGTGCATCCTTGCGGCCCTCGGGGAGCAGCAATGCTCGACGGCGGCGCTGCCGGCCCGGCGCAAACGTTCAGGAAGCACGCAGTCACCTAAGCGCCAAGAAGCTTCCGGGGGAGCCACCGCCGCGGCGGCCCCCGGCACCAAGCGACAAGTACCAACAGCAAGGAATGGGAACCATGAAAGATGTAGTCATTGTCGGTGGCGGCCTCGCCGGCCTTTCAGCAGCCTGGCGGTTGCGGCACTGGGACACTGTTGTCCTGGAGTCCGGCGACCGTGTGGGCGGAAGGATCCGCTCGGAGCGCCGGGGCGACTACTGGCTGAACTGGGGCGGACACGTCTTCGCCGGCGCAGGCTCCTCCACCGATGCTTTGCTCAATGAGGTGGGCGTGATGGCCGTCCAGATCCCTGGGTCGCTCCAGGCCCTCTCCATGAACGGAAAGTTCATCAAGAAGGGGCATATCGCCACCTACCCGTTCCGCATCCCGATGTCCCTTTCGTCCCGTGTGGATACGCTGCGGGCCGGCATGAAGGTGGTCAGCGGAGTCACCAAGTACACCGGAGTGGTGCGCAAGCGTACAGGTGAGTCCGGTGCCATGAGGCAGCAGCGCATTTACGACTTCGAGAACAGCGGTACGTTCCAGGACTTCATCGGAAACCTGTCCGAGGACGCCGCAGCGCTGTTCAAAACCACTGTCACCCGGTCCGCCGGGGATATGGACGAGATCTCCGCAGGCGCCGGCATCGGCTACTTCAGCCTGGTCCTCGGATTCGGCCAGGGGCTGAGCCAGGGCATCGTTGGCGGCCCCTCTACCCTGACCGAATCGATAGCCGCTGCCCTGGGCGATCGCATCGAGCTCGGCGCCGTCGTCCACGAAGTGGTGCACAAAAGTGACTCCGTGGTGGTCCGTTACCGCCAAAACGGAACGGAACACGAAGTGGAAGGCCGCACCGTTGTCCTGGCCACCACCGCCGACGTGTCGCACAAGATCGGTGTGGATCTCCCCGAGGACCTGAGGGGCGCCCTCAGCCAGATCAAGTACGGCCCGCATGTCAGTACCGCCTTCCTGACCAACGAAGACTCTGCCCGGCCCTGGGATGACATCTACGCGATTGCTGCCCCCAAACGCTCTTTCGCCATCGCACTGAACCAGGCGAGCATCGTCCGCGGGACCGAGTCCGTGCGGAAGCCCGGCGGCAGCTTTATGACGTTCTCTCCGGCCAGCCTGGGCCGCGCGTTGCTCGAAAAGAGCGAGGAGGAAGTCATCAAAACCCACCTCACCGACCTTGACCAGGTCCTGGGCCATGGCTTCGCCGACAGCGTCGTCGAGGCCAAGGTGGACCGGTGGAAGAATGCTTCGCCCTACTGCTTCCCGGGACGGGCCAAGATCCAGTCCACCCTGATGCGCGGGACCAACCGGGTCTTCCTGGCCGGCGACTACCTGGGCACCCTCTACACCGAAAGCTCCATCACCACAGGCTTCTCCGCAGCCCAGGAAGCTGCAAGCGTCCTGGCCACCCACCGTCAAGCCCCGCCGCAGGCCGGCCTGTCCGTCGTCGCCTGACCTTCATCACCCGAACCGACCCATACCTAAGAACAGGAATTCTTCATGTCCAACAACCTCCGCGGTGTCCTCACCGCCCTGTCCACCCCTTTCAACCAGGACGAGACGATCGACGTCGAAACCCTGAGGAAGATCGTTGACCGTTCCATCGACGCCGGCGTCGACGGCGTCGTGGCCGCAGGTTCCACCGGTGAGGTGGGCGCGCTGTCCTCCGAAGAACGCCTCCTCCTCATCGAAACGGTCATCAAGCAGGCCAACGCCCGCGTTCCAGTGATCGCCAACACCGGTGCCACCTCCACGGCGGAGGCCATCAGGCTGTCGCTGGCCGCGGAGAAGCTGGGCGCGGACGTGCTGATGCTGATCACGCCCTACTACGAGCCGCTGACCCTCGAGGAGACGGTCACCTACATCAAGGACGTAGCCAACTCGGTCAAGATTCCGGTCATGCTCTACAACATCCCGGCAGTCACCGGCGTAAACCTGGACCCGGCCACCGTCCGTGCCCTGGCCGAGGAAGTGGACAACATCCGCTACATCAAGGACTCCAGCGCCAACTGGGAACAGGCACTGCAGCTGATCCACCACCACTCGGACGTCATCGGCACCTTCATCGGCTGGGACGTCTACCTTTACAGCGCCCTTGTCGAGGGGGCGGCCGGTGTCATGGCGGGCACCGCCAACGTTGTACCCAACGAGATTGTCGCGGTCAGCCGCCGCATCGCCGAAGGTGACCTGTCCGGTGCCCTGGAGCAGTGGAAGAAGGTTTACCCCGTCATCGACGCCCTGCTGTCCGTGCCGTTCATCCCTGCCGTGAAGGCCGGACTTTCCCAGCAGGGCCTGCCGGCCGGCTCACCCAAGCGCCCCACGGCAGACCTCAATGCCGAAGACCGCGCCCGGGTACAGCACGCCCTGTCCGCCCTGTACCAGACCGTCGGCTAAGCCGTGGGTACCGATTTCGGCGCCTTCCTGTCGCACGTCTCTGATGCCATCTGGGCGCCCATGGCCTACGTGGTCCTGGGCCTGGGCGTGCTCTACTCCGTCGCCACCAAGGGGGTGCAGTTCCGGCGGATTCCGGACATGCTCCGCCAACTGAAGGACAGTGAAGGCGGGGAAGGAGGCCTGTCCTCCTTCCAGGCACTCGTGCTGGCACTGGCCAGCCGGGTGGGCGTCGGCAGCATCGCCGGTGTGGCCACCGCCGTCGGTGCCGGTGGTCCGGGAGCCCTGGTCTGGATGGCCGTCACCGGCCTCGTGGGCTGCACCGTAGGCTACGCCGAGGCAACCCTGTCCCAGACCTTCAAGCGCCAGGTGCTGGATGAGGACCGCCGCAGCGCCAACGAGGACATCGGTGGCATGCCGTACTACATCAAGTACGGCCTGAAACTGCCGAAAGTGGGGGCGCTCGTCGCGGTGCTCGGTGTCATCGGCTACGGGTTTGTCTTCCCGGGTCTCCAGGTCAACACGATTGCTGCCAGCGCCAAGCTCGCATTCGGGCTGGACAGCTGGATCCCGGCCGTCCTGGTCACGGTCCTCATCGCCCTGGTCATCTTCGGCGGCACCACGCGCCTGGTGAAGGTGACCCAAACCCTGGTCCCCGTCCTGGCCATCGGCTACCTCCTCCTGGCACTTGCCGTCATCGGCATCAACATCGGCAGCGTCCCCGCAGCCGTAGCCCTGATCTTCCAGTCCGCCGTCGGCATCCATCCCATCCTGGGCGGCATCGCCGGTGCGGCCGTCGCCTGGGGCGTTCGCCGGGCAGTCTTCGCATCCTCCAACGGGCTCGGCGAAGCCACCTTCGCGGCCGCCGCGGCCCGCACCTCCCACCCGGGCAAGCAAGGCCTGGTCCAGACCTTCAGCATCTACATCGACGTGCTGCTGATCTGCATGGCCACCGGCCTCATGATGGTGGTCTCCGGCAAGTACAACGTCTCCGACGGTTCCGGCGGCTACCTCGTCAACAACATTCCGGGCGTTCCGGTCGGCGCCAACTGGGTGCAGGAAGCCATCGACACACTGGTTCCCGGCTGGGGCGCAGGATTCGTCGCCGTCGCCGTCCTCCTCTTCGGATTTACGTGCCTGCTGGCCTACTTCTACGTGGCCAACTCCAACCTCCTCTACCTGCTGGACGGACGCCAGGGACACGGCTGGAAGCTGGTCCTCAAGATCGGGACCATGGCCATCGTGTTCTTCGGTTCCGTGGTCAACGCCCAGCTGATGTGGGCCGCAGGCGACATCGGACTGGGCCTGATCGCCTGGGTGAACCTCATCTGCCTCGTCTTCCTGTTCCCGCTGGTCCGCAAGATTTACCGCGACTACGAGCGGCAGCGGAAGCTCGGGCTGGATCCCACCTTCGACCCCAAAGCCCTGGGCATCGAAGGAGCCGACTTCTGGGAGAAATCCGTCCCCGTCGAACACCACCACCATCATCTTCTTCACAGCAGCCACCCCACTGAAAGGACCCCGGGCAAGCCATGACAACCGCAGAGAAGACCCAGTTCACCGTCCGCCGCGCGGAAAGCACTCCCACCCCGTCCCTCCCGCCGATCGGCCAGTTCATTGGCGGCGCGTTCGTTCCGTCCACCTCGGACGCAACGGTCGAAATCGTCAACCCGGCCACGGAGGAAGTCCTGGCGCAGGTCCCCGCCGGCTCCGTTGAAGACGTGGACGCCGCCGTCGCCGCGGCCGTAGCGGCCAAGGAGGCCTGGGCAGCCAAGACGCCGAAGGACCGGGCCGCTGTGCTGCTGCGCATCGCAGACATCATCGAGGCAAACCGGGAAGTGTTCGAAACCCTTGAAGCCGCCAACACGGGCAAGCCGACGGCGGTGGCTGAAGACGACATCTCCAGCACCATCGACACCTTCCGGTTCTCCGCCGGGGCAGCCCGTGCCTACAGCACCCTCGGCGCGGACGACTACGCCGAGAACCACACCTCGGTCATCCACCGCGAGCCCGTCGGCGTGGTCGGAGTCATCACGCCCTGGAACTACCCCCTGCTGATGGCCGCCTGGAAGATCGCCCCGGTCCTTGGCGCAGGGAACACCCTGGTGCTCAAGCCTTCGGAGCAGACGCCGCTCACCACCCTGAAGCTCGCAGAACTTATCGCCGGCGAGGTTCCGGCCGGCGTCGTAAACTTTGTCACTGGCCCGGGCCGGGTGGTGGGGAACCGGCTCTCGGAGCACCCGGACGTGGACCTGGTGGCCATCACCGGAAGCGTGGGCAGCGGCCAAAAAGTCGCCGCAAGCGCGGCCGCCTCCGTCAAGCGCGTCCACCTTGAGCTTGGCGGCAAGGCGCCGGTGGTGATCTTCGCCGACGCCGACCTCGAAGCCGCAGCGCAGGGCGTCCGCAGTGCCGGGTTCTGGAACGGCGGCCAGGAGTGCGGGGCAGCATGCCGCGTCCTGGTGCACGAATCGGTGGCCGAGAAGTTCACCGAACTGCTGGTCCGGGAGATCAGTGAGATCTCGGTGGGCGCTCCCGGCACCGGCGACGACGTCGAAATCGGTTCCATGATTTCCAAAGCGCACTACGAGCGCGTCCTCGCCGCCCTCGACGATGCCCGGAAGGATGGCTTGACCATCGCCGTCGGCGGCAATGCCATCGAGGGGCCCGGCTACTTCATCGAACCCACAGTGGTCACCAACGTGCCTGCGGGCGCGGCAATCACCAGCAACGAGATTTTCGGACCGGTGGTCTCCGTGGAGACCTTCGGCACGGATGCGGAAGCCATCAGCCGCGCCAACGAAACCATCTACGGGCTGGCAGCTTCAGTGTGGACCAAGGACTCCGCCCGCTCGCTCTCGGCTCCCCGGCGGCTGGATTTCGGCACCGTCTGGGTCATCTCACACCTGGTCATCGCCACCGAAATGCCCTGGGGCGGCTTCAAGGGCTCCGGCTACGGCCGCGACCTCTCCAGCTACGCCCTGGACGACTTCTCCCGCACCAAGCACGTAATGTACAACCGCGGCTGAGCGGTCCTCCCGATCGAAATGCACATGCACTCCGGATCTCCGGGGTGCATGTGCGTTTACGCCGTAATTCTCATTCGACCCAGCCGAAAGCAGGGCTTGTACAAATGACAAGGATGACAGGACCCGCCGACCTTCGACGCATCACTGACTGGACGCTCCTTTCTGGGGCCAAGGTGGAGATCCGCCAGCAGGGGACCGCCATCAGCAGCGGATACGTTGACGCAGTTACCGACGACGGAAAGATCCTTTGGCTTAGCGCCCCTGCCCAGGACCGACGACTCTTCGAAAAGGCTGAGTTCTTCGAGGTCTGGGCAACGGAGGACCGCCACGGATTCCACTACGAAGTAACAAAAAGCGCGCGCGCCGGGACTGCTGACGTTGCCCCGCAAGCTGTAACGACTGCCATATGACAATGGAACTGCTCTGGGAACTCGCCGGCTGGGCCGGCGCAGTTGCGATACTTGGCGCCTTCCTGGCTGTTTCCATGGGTTGGCTGAATACCGGCAGGACCTTCCAGACGGCCAACCTCCTCGGCGCGGTTGCATTCATTATCAACGGCGCATTTCACGAAGCGTGGCCATCCGTGGTGACGAATGTGGCCTGGTTCCTGATTTCCGGCACCGCGCTTTTCCGCATGCGGGCGACTACCCGGGCTCCGGCCACGGCTGCTGTTGATGCGCAGCAGGTGCATTTCCCCGGTGTCACTGACACCACCGGCCAACTCGCCGTGGTTGACGGCCCGGAACAGGCCGGAGAGCGACCCTCTCCCACCTAATGTCCCTTTCCCGGTGACGCTCTATCACTTGATGTGAAATTCCGGGCAACCCTCTATCACTTCATGTGGGATTCCCGGCAACCATCTTGCACCCCTTGCACCCCGACGGCGGACCTGTGGATAACTTCTGCAGCGTCTTGCCGTTTCGGGGCACAATGCCCGCATGCGAAAGCAAGATTTTTTGCCGCCGCCTTTGGCGCAGGCCCCCTTCACCTTTGCCTCGGCCAGGGCTTCCGGCATCACTGTCAACAGGCTCCGGCGCAAGGATGTAGTCAACGTGGGCCGCGGACTTTACCGCCCGGCGGATTGGGACTTCCACCTTGAAGGCGCCGCCAGGGCGTTGTCCGCTGCGTCGCCGGGAGCGTGGATCTCCCACGTGACAGCGGCACGGCTATGGCGCCAGTGTCTGCCACCCTGGCTGGCAGATTCCACGGAGCTGCACCTCAGCAAGCCACGTGCGCTGCCGTCGGTCCGCCGAAAGGGCATATCCGGGCATACAGTCGTGGCTCTTGACGGTGAAATTGAAATGGTCGATGGCATCCGCCTGAGCACGAGGTCACGCACTTGGCTCGATCTGGCACGGGTCCTGCCACTCGATGACCTGGTGAGCATGGGAGATGAACTGATCCGGGTCCCGCGGGTGGATTTCGAGGGAAGGACGCAGCCCTATGACACCTTGGCGGGACTGCGCCTACTCGTCAGCCATCACCCGAATCTCCAAGGCATCGTCAGGGCCCGCGAAGCACTGGATCTGATGCGGGTGGGCGCCGACTCGGCCCCTGAATCACTGCTCCGGCTGGCCATCACCAACGCCGGCTTACCCGAGCCCGAACTCCAGGTGCTATTGCGCGCCGGAGACGGGCGGTCGCCGTCGGCCGATCTCGGCTATCGTCATCGCCGCCTTGCTATCCAGTACGACGGCGAACATCACCTGGGTGACGCACAGAAGCTAAGCGACAGGAGACGGGATAAGGCCTTCGAATCAGCCGGGTGGACAGTTCTGGTCTTCGATAAGGACGATCTTGCGGATGATTTTTGCCGGGCAGTGCAGCGAATAAAACGGGCGCTCCGGAACGCGTGGCGAGACCACGCGCAGGCATCGGGGTTTGCGGGCAACGATTGAGCGGCAGCGCGGACGTGCATCCGTTGCGAAAGGCATTAACGCCGTGACGCTCCCTCACCAGGACCAGTTCAAGGGTGAGAGAGCGTCACGCGGAAACCCGCGTTAGGTGAGAGAGCGTCCGGCCATAACCCACGTTAAGTGAGAGAGCGTCTGCGGGTGAGCGGGCGTCGTTAGCGCAGCACCACCGTGCGGTTGCCCTGCAGGATCACCCGGCCTTCGCAGTGCCAGCGGACGGCGTTGGACAGGGCCTTGCATTCGGTGTCGCGGCCGGCGGCCACCAGGTCCTCGGGACCATAGGTGTGGTTCACCTCCACGGTCTGCTGGGCGATGATCGGTCCCTCGTCCAGTTCGGCGTTGACGTAGTGAGCGGTGGCACCCACGGTCTTAACCCCGCGCGCGTACGCCTGGTGGTACGGCTTGGCACCCTTGAAGCTGGGCAGGAACGAGTGGTGGATGTTGATGGCCTTCCCGTCCAGCTTCCGGGTCAGGTTGTCGCTCAGCACCTGCATGTACCGGGCCAGCACCACAAGCTCCACATCGAACTCGTCAACGAGCTCCAGCAGCCGGGCTTCCGCCGCTGGCTTGGTATCAGCAGTGACGGGGACGTGGAAGAACGGAATTCCATGCCATTCCACCAGTGCCTGGTGGTCGGTGTGGTTGGACACCACGGCCACCACGTCCACCGGCAGTTCGCCGATGCGGGCACGGAACAGCAGGTCGTTGAGGCAGTGCCCAAACTTGGACACCATGATCAGCACCCGCCGCTTGGAACCGTTCGGCTCCAGGCGCCAGCGCATCCCGAACTTTTCAGCAACCGGACCGAAGGCGGCCCGCAGCGTGTCCGCCGTGGAGGCATCGCCGTAGGACGCGAAATGCACCCGCATAAAGAAGTGCCCCTCGGAACGTTCGCCGAACTGCTGGTTGTCGATGATGTCGCAGCCGTGCTCCAGCAGGAAGCCGGACACGGCATGGACGATCCCCGGCGACTCGCTGCAGTCCAAAGTGAGGACGTGCTCCACGGTGGTCGGGGGTGTGACAGGGACGGTTTCAGTCTGGATTGCGGTCATGGCTCAGCACTCGATTACGTTGACGGCAAGGCCTCCGCGGGAGGTTTCCTTGTACTTGGTTTTCATGTCGGCTCCTGTTTCGCGCATCGTTTTGATGGCTTTGTCGAGGGATACCTTGTGGCTGCCGTCGCCGTGCAGGGCAAGGCGGGCGGCGTTGATGGCCTTGACGCTGGCGATGGCGTTGCGCTCGATGCAGGGGATCTGCACCAGCCCGCCCACCGGGTCGCAGGTCAGGCCGAGGTTGTGTTCGATGCCCACCTCGGCGGCATTTTCCACCTGGGCGGGCGTGCCGCCCAGCACTTCGCAGAGCCCTGCGGCAGCCATGGAGCAGGCGGAGCCCACTTCACCCTGGCAGCCCACCTCGGCGCCGGAGATGGAGGCGTTGATTTTGAACAGGATTCCGACGGCGGCGGCTGCCAGGAGGAAGCGGACCACTCCGTCGTCGTTGGCGCCGGGCACGAACTTCACGTAGTAATGCAGCACCGCCGGGACGATTCCCGCCGCGCCGTTGGTAGGCGCTGTGACAATCCGGCCGCCGGCGGCGTTCTCCTCGTTCACGGCCAGCGCGAACAGGTTCACCCACTCCATCGCCCGCAGCGGATCGGTGACGCCGGTGTCCGCTGTCAGGGTCTGGAATAACGACGGCGCCCGCCGCCTCACGTTGAGGCCGCCGGGAAGGATGCCTTCCGCGGCGCAGCCGTTGTCCACGCATTCGCGCATCACAGCCCACAGCCTCAGCAGTTCCGCGCGCAGCTCCTCCTCGGTCCGCCACACCAGCTCGTTGGCGAGCATTACGTCCGAGATGGACATGCCTTCACGCTTGCAGATTTCAAGGAGCTCGTCCGCGGTGCTGAACGGGTAGGGGAGGACCGTGGCGTCGGCCACCACGCGGTCGCCGGCGTCGGCGTCCCCGTCAACAACGAAGCCGCCCCCAATCGAATAGAAGCTCCGTTCGCTGAGCACGGTACCCGCATGGTCCAGCGCCCGGAACGTCATGCCGTTGGGGTGGGCCGGAAGGGCTTTACGCCGGTGGAGGACCACGTCCTCGTCCCAGTTGAAGTCCACCCGGTGGTCGCCGCCGATATACAGTTCGGCGTCCAGGGCAGCGGCGGCCACCTGGTCATCGGCGGTGAAGGTGTCCACGGTTTCGGGGTCCAGCCCCTTGAAGCCCAGGACCACTGCCTTGTCCGAGCCGTGGCCCCGCCCCGTTGCGCCGAGTGAGCCGAACAGTTCGGCCTGGACCCGGGTGGTGGAGCTCAGGTGTCCGTCGCCTTTGAGTCCGTCGGCGAACAGCTTTGCTGCCCGCATCGGGCCTACCGTGTGTGACGACGACGGCCCGATGCCAACGGAGAACAGGTCCAGGACGCTGAGCGCCATGTCAGGGGACCTCGGGGGAGGCGTACTCCCGCATCGCGTCCAGCAGCCAGCGGCCCAGGAAGTCGGCGAAGGAGGCCCGGGGGAAGATCCGGAAGGACTCCTCGCCGGTCTTCCACAGGACCACGGGGATGTTTCCGATCTCCGTGGAGAGCGCGGTGCCGGCCTGGAGGACGCGGGGGTGCAGGTCCAGCGAGCAGCCCTTTTCCAGGACTGCCCGGGACCGCGGCCCGGTGAGTTCGAACGTGGTGCGGTTGGCGGAAAGATCCACCACCTGGCCCTCGCCGTCAGCCAGTGCCTCCCGGAGCGCCTGGATCAGGTCGCCGCCGAGGGACTCGTGCGCTTCGGTGGGGGCCACCACCAGGAACTCTTCGGGTCCGAGCCACAGGACGGACGTGTCGCCCGAGCCGGCCACGCCGCCGCACCCTGCGGGCAGGCCGCCGGTGACGGAGGCTACGCGCTGTCCGGCATCGCTGTCGCGGTTGACCCGAAGGCCCACCATGGTCAGGAAGGGTGATTCGCGAAGTTCCACCAAGCCCTGGACCGAACCGGTTTCGAACGCTGCCCGGAGCTGGGCTGCGGGGCTAACACGCACGGAGAGGTCCTTCTGGCGGGTGGTTGCGGGTGCTGCTGTTTCAGCCATCTTTGCGGGTCCCTTCGGGGTCAAAAAGTACGGTTTCTGCGACGACGACGTCCACGAGCTGGTCGCCGGCGGCTGCCACCAGGGTTTCGCCGATGCGGTTGCGGCCGTTCTTGATCAGGGCCAGGCCGAATGACCTGCCGAGTGCTGCACTGTGGTAGCTGGAGGTGACAAAACCCTCCATGGGGACCGGCCCGTAGGCAGGGTTGGTGGAGCGGCCCTTTTCAACGAGCTGGGTGCCTTCCGGCAACCGGATGCTGTCGTCCACCGGCAGCACGCTGACCAGGTGCTTGCGGTCCTCCCGCTGGGCGTCGGTCCGGGCGTAGGAGCGCTTGCCCACGAACTCCTTGGCCTTGGAGACCACCCATTCCATTCCCGCGTCCTGCGGGGTGACGGTGCCGTCCGTGTCCTGGCCGACAATCGGGTAGCCCTTTTCGGCGCGGAGCACGTGCATGGTTTCGGTGCCGTATGGGGTGATGTTGAATTCGGCTCCGGCGGCGGCCACAGCCTCCCAGGTGTTCAGTCCGTACCAGGACGGCACGTTGATTTCGTACGCCAGTTCACCGGAGAAGGAGATCCGGCAGACCCGGGCGCGGACGCCGGAAGCCAGGGTGGTTTCGCGGAAGGTCATAAACGGGAAGGCTTCTGCGTCCAGCCCGCCGTCCGCGGCCAGTTCCGGTGCCACCTTAGCGAGGACGGCGCGGGATTTGGGCCCAACGACGGCGATGGTGGACCACTGTTCGGTCACCGAGGTGCAGTGCACGTCCAGTTCCGGCCACTCGGTCTGCAGCCACTCTTCCAGCCAGTCCAGCACTTTGGCGGCGCCCCCGGTGGTGGTGGTCATGAAGTAGCGGTCCTCGTCGAGGCGCAGCGTCACGCCGTCGTCGAAAATCATGCCGTCAGCCATGCACATCACGCCGTAGCGGGCGGAGCCCGGGGCGAGCTTCTTGAACGCGTTGGTGTAGATCCGGTTCAGGAACTCACCGGCGTCCTTGCCCCGGATCTCGATCTTGCCCAGGGTGGTGGCGTCCATAAAGCCAACCGACTCGCGGACGGCGGCGCACTCGCGCAGCACCGCCGTGTCCATGTCCTCGCCGTCCTGCGGGTAGTACCAGGGCCGCTTCCACTGCCCGACGTCCTCGAACAATGCGCCCTTGGCGAGGTGCCACGGCTGGATCGAGGTGACGCGGGCGGGATCGAACAGTTCGCCTCGCTGGCGGCCGGCGAGGGCCGCGAACGCCACCGGGGTGAAGGGTGCACGGTACGTGGTGGTGCCGATGTCGCCGATGCCCCGGGAGGCCTCGCCGGCAGTCCGCAGTGCGGCGGCGATGACGCCGATCGCGTTGACGCCGGAGGTCTTGCCCTGGTCGTTGGCGGTGCTGATGGAGGTGTAGCGCTTGATGTGCTCCACGGACCGCATGCCGGCGCCGGTGGACCGCAGCACGTCGGCCACGGACTGGTCGCGCTGGAAGTCCACGAAGTGGTGGTGCCAGTCATCCGGGGTGCCAGTCTCACCCGGAACCAGCCACAGCTGGCGGGTGGGGGCAGAGGCCTCGGGTTCGGCCAGCGGTGCGGGCTTGGTGCTGGTGCTGAAGCCTGCGGCGATGGTGGCTGAGGCTCCGGCGGAGATGCCCTCGGCGAGGCAGTCCTGGAGTTCGAAGCTGCCGCGGCCCGAGCCGATGATCTGCTGGTTCGGGACCACGGTGCTCGGCACGAAGGCGGCCAGTTCGTCATCCCAGCGCAGCTTGCCCTGCCGCTGGGAGTGCAGGTGCACCAGCGGGCTCCACCCGCCGGACACAGCCAGCAGGTCGCAGGCGATCTGCTCGATGCCCGAGGTGAGTTCGCCGTCGTCGTTGATGCTGCGGACGGTGACGCCATCCAGGCGGCCGTCCGCTGTGCCTTCTCCGGAGGAGGTGTTGGCCACCGCGCTGCCGATCAGCACGCGCGTGCCGGCTTCAACGGCGGCAGCGGCCACTTCGGTGAGCTGCGGACGGGCGTCCACGACGGCGGCGACCTTGACGCCGGCGGCGCGCAGGTCCGCGGCCAGCGCATAGGCGCTGTCGTTGGTGGTGCTGATGACCACGCGCTGGCCGGCTGCCACTGCGTAGCGGTTGAGGTAGCTGCGGACGGCCGAGGCGAGCATGATGCCGGGGCGGTCGTTGTTCTCGAACACCAGCGGGCGTTCGTGGGCGCCGGGGGCCAGCACCACCTGATTGGCACGGATGTGCCAAATACGCTGGCGGGATACACCGGACGCGGCCGGGGAGGACAGGTGGTCGGTGCGGTTCTGGACGGCGATGACGTAGTTGGCGTCATAGGCGCCGAAGGCCGTGGTGCGGTTCAGGACCGTGGATTCGGAGCCGGAAACGAGCTCGGCTTCAACATCCGCCACCCATTCCAGCGCTGGCTTGCCTTCGATGGCCTCGGCGAGTTCAGGCGCGGTGGAACCGGAAAGAAGCGAGCCGCCGAGTTCTGGCTGGTCATCCAGCAGCATCACGCGGGCGCCGGAACGGACTGCCTCGCGGGCTGCAGCGAGGCCTGCGGGGCCGCCGCCGATCACCAGAACGTCGGTGTGGACGTACTTCTTGTCGTACTCCGCGCGGTCGTCTTCGGGGTCCAGCTTGCCGAGGCCGTTCAGGTACTCCGCGGTGAGGCCGTCCACCAAGGTGACGGCGGTGGCGGGGAGCATCGACTCTGCTACGTGGCCGGGGAAGCGCGGCTCAACGCGGACCAGGGCATTGGCTTCCTCCACGCCGGCGGACAGGATGCCGCGGGCGCGGTCCTCGTAGAGCGAGTTGCCGGCGTTGATGCGGCCGTTGGCGAGCAGGGCCGAGGCGAGGGTGTCGCCGGGGTGGCCCGTGAATTCCTCACCGTCCAGGGTGAAACGCCAGGAGATGGTGCGGTCGATGCGTCCGCCGGCGGCGAGGCGGGCGTTCTGGGAAGTCACTTGGTTGCTCCTTCCGGGGCGATGGTGCTGGCAGGGGGTGTGCTGGTGCCGGAGATGCTGGTTCCTGAAATGCTTGGCGCCGCGGTTCCGGTGGTGGTGCTGTCAGCTGCAGTGCTGCCAGTGCCAGTTTCGGCGGTCAGCCGGCCGGCGGCATCGGGCCGGGGCGTGCCCATTGGGTACACGGCCAGGATGTCGTAGGTTACGGTGTCGCGGAGCATGTTGAACCATTGGCGGCAGCCGGTGCTGTGCAGCCAGCGTTCGGCGAAGGCGCCCTTGGTGTTGTCCCGGTAGAAGAGGAACTCGGCCCATTCACGGTCGTTCAGCTCGTCTGGGTTTTCCGGGTAGGCCACGTGGGCCTGGCCGCCGTAATGAAATTCGGTCTCGTCGCGCGAGCCGCAGTTGGGGCAGGAGATGAGCAGCATGTGCGTCTTCTTTCTTAGGTTCGCTGGCGGCTAGTGGGCGACGGCGGCAGCGCCGTGTTCGTCGATCAGGGCGCCGGTTTCGAAGCGTTCCAGCGCAAATGGCTTGTTCAGCTTGTGCGGGGTGCCGGTGGCGATATTGTGCGCGAAGGTCATGCCGGCGGCGGGGGTGCCCTTGAAGCCGCCGGTGCCCCAGCCACAGTTCACGAACATGTTGTCCACCGGGCTGTTGCCCACGATGGGGGAGGCGTCCAGGGTGGTGTCCACGATGCCGCCCCAGGTCCGCAGCACGTGTGCCCGCGCAAAGATCGGGAAGAGTTCCACGGCTGCCGCCATCTGGTGCTCGATCACGTGGAAGGAGCCACGCTGGCCGTAGCCGTTGTAGGAGTCCACGCCGGCGCCCATCACCAGTTCACCCTTGTGGGCCTGGGAAACGTAGACGTGCACGTGGTTGGACATCACGACGGTGGGGTGGACCGGCTCGTGCAGTTCGGAGACCAGTGCCTGGAGCGGGTGGGATTGGATGGGGAGGCGGAAGCCGGCCATCTCGGCCAGGACCGAGCTGTGCCCGGCGGCGCACAGGCCCACCTTTTCGGTGTTGATGGTGCCCTGGTTGGTCTTGACGCCCACCACGCGGTTGCCGTCCTTGACGAAGCCGGTGACTTCGCAGTTCTGGATGATGTCAACACCCAGCTCGTCACACTTGCGGGCAAAGGCCCAGGCCACGTGATCGTGCTTGGCGATGCCGGCGCGCGGCTGGTACGTGGCTCCCATGACGGGGTAGCGGATGTTGTCGCTGATATTCAGGATGGGGCAGAGTTCCTTGACCTGCTGCGGGTCCAGCCACTCGGCGTCCACGCCGTTGAGCTTGTTGGCCCCCACGCGGCGCATGCTTTCGCGGACGTCGCCCAGCGTGTGGGCGAGGTTCATCACGCCGCGCTGGCTGAAGAGGAAGTCGTATTCGAGTTCCTCCGGCAGGATCTCCCAGAGCTTGAGCGCGTGCTCGTAGATGGCAGCGCTCTCGTCCCAGAGGTAGTTGGAGCGGATGATGGTGGTGTTCCGGGCCATGTTGCCGCCAGCCAGCCAGCCCTTCTCCAGCACGGCGATGTTGGTCATTCCGTGGTTCTTCGCGAGGAAGTAGGCAGTGGCCAGGCCGTGCCCGCCGCCGCCCACGATCACGGCATCGTAGGAGGACTTGGGCTCCGGATTGCGCCAGAGGAAGTCCGGGTGCTCGGGGAGCTGCTGGGTGCTCACTGGGCTGCTCCAATCATGTCGTTCTCGAAGGCAGCGATCTCGGTGCCGTCACTGAGGTGGGGGTAGAGGGGGAACTTGCCCGCCAAGGCCGTCACCCGGGCGCGGAGTTCGACGGCGGTGCCCCCGTCCAGGGTGCCGGTGCCTGCGGTGCCCTGGCCCGCAGCGGCGATGAGCGCCGTCGCGATGATGTCCGCAACCTCGGTGAATTCCCCGGCGCCGAAGCCGCGGGTGGCGAGGGCGGGGGTGCCGATCCGGAGGCCGGAGGAGACCATCGGCGGGCGCGGGTCGAAGGGGACGGCGTTGCGGTTCACGGTGATGCCGATGCGGTGCAGGGCGTCTTCGGCCTGCTGTCCGTCCAGTTCGGAGTTGCGGAGGTCCACCAGGACCAGGTGGACGTCGGTGCCGCCGTTGACCACGGAAATTCCTGCTGCTGCAACGTCGTCGCGGAGGAGCCGTTCGGCCAGGAGCTTGGAGCCCTGCAGGACGCGTTCCTGGCGTTCCTTGAATTCGGGGCTGGCGGCCAGCTTGAAGGCTACGGCCTTGGCAGCGATGACGTGCTCCAGCGGGCCGCCCTGCTGGCCGGGGAAGACTGCGCTGTTGATCTTCTTCGCGTACTGCTCCTTGGCGAGGATAACGCCGCCGCGCGGGCCGCCGAGGGTCTTGTGGGTGGTGGTGGTGACCACGTCGGCGTACGGGACGGGGTTCGGGTGCAGTCCCGCGGCTACCAGGCCGGCGAAGTGCGCCATATCCACCATGAGGTAGGCGCCCACGAGGTCGGCGATGCGCCGGAACTCGGCGAAGTCCAGCTGGCGGGAGTAGGCGGACCAGCCGGCCACAATCAGGCGCGGACGGTGCTCGAGCGCGAGTGCTTCCACTTCCGCCATATCGACGCGGAGGTCGGATTCGCTCACGTGGTAGGGGACCACGTTGTAGAGCTTGCCGGAGAAGTTGATCTTCATGCCGTGGGTGAGGTGGCCGCCGTGGGCCAGGCTCAGGCCCATGATGGTGTCGCCCGGGTTCAGCAGGGCGAACATGGCAGCGGCGTTGGCCTGTGCGCCGGAGTGCGGCTGGACGTTGGCGAATTCTGCGCCAAAGAGGGCCTTGACCCGGTCGATGGCCAACTGCTCCACAACGTCCACGTGTTCGCAGCCGCCGTAGTAGCGCTTCCCGGGGTAGCCTTCGGCGTACTTGTTGGTCAGGACCGAGCCCTGGGCCTCCATGACGGCGGACGGGGCGAAATTCTCGGAGGCAATCATTTCCAGCGTGGACTGCTGGCGCACCAGTTCCTGGGCGATGGCCTGCTGGACCTCGGGATCGACTGCGGAAAGTCGCTCGTTCAACTGCTCAACCACGGATGCTCCTTTGAAATACCACTTGTTCGTTGACTGATATATCAGTGTGAGGTCAATGGTATGATTAGGGTCACAGCTGAGTCAATAGCTGGGCCGAAAGCGGTGAAACACTACGGGTTTCGGGTTCAGCGGGGATCAAAGAACGGAGCAGCCCCTTGAATGCACTTCTTGCCCTGACCCCTGCCGAGGAGGAAGCGCCGCCGTCGCAGGCTGAGGCCGCGTACCGGCAGCTGCGGGACAAACTGATTATGTTGGAGATCCGCCCGGGCGAACCCATCAATGACGGGCAGTTGGCAGCTGAACTTGGCTTCAGCCGCACGCCCGTCCGTGAGGCGATCAAGCGGCTTGAGGTTGACCATCTGGTCATTTCCTATCCCCGCCGCGGGACGTTTGCCACCAATGTGGACTTCACCGAACTGGCCGATGTTTCGGAGATCCGGGAGCTGCTGGAGCCCCTTGCTGCCCGCCGTGCGGCTGACCGGGCAAGCGAGAGCATGCGCCGGGAACTGCTGCAGGTGGCGGATGCCATCGCCGGAATTGATCCGGGGGCGGGGGAGTCCCGCGACCTGATGCGCTACGACCTGATGGTGCACCGGCTGATTTACAAAGCTGCCGCGAACCCGCACCTGGAAGACACCCTGATCCGCTACGACAACCTGGCAACACGGATCTGGTGCGTGGTGCTGGATAAGGTTCCGTCCGTGACCGGCCACATCACCGAGCATGTGGACCTGCTCAAGGCGGTGGCCGCCGGTGACGCGGACAAGGCCGGCGAGCTGGCCCTGCACCACGTCACCAGCTTCGAGGAAACCATCCGCAAGATTCTCTAGCGGCTGAGCCGTCGAAACCGAGGCTCAGGCCCGCGCCCGGGCCTTGACGGAGGTCCGTTCCACTGGCGGACAGTAGATTCTGGCCACGCCGTCAGAGGCCGCCTCGGGTGCACCGTCGAGTTCGAGCAGCATCCGCACGCCCGCCGCGCCCAGTTCATAGTGGGGAAGGGACACGGTGGAAAGCGGCGGGCGCAGGTGGGCGGCAATGACTTCCTGGTTGTCGAACCCCACCACAGCCATGTCATCCGGAATGGACAGGCCGTGCTCGCGCAGTCCGTCGTAGAGGCCCATGGCCATCCGGTCGTTGTAGCAGTACACCGCCGTGGCGCCGCGATGGAGGAGTTCCGGGGTGGCCCCGTATCCGCCTTCCTGGTCCGGATAGGCTTCCATCACCAGGTCGGGGTCGAACGGAATGCCGGCCTCTTCAAGCGCCTCCCGGTATCCGAGGAGCCGGCCGTCCTTGGCGGGGGCGGGAATGGTGGCATTGATGAAGGCGATCCGGCGGTGGCCGTGCCGGGCCAGGATCGCGGTGGCGGAGCGCCCGCCCTGCACCTCATCCGGAACCACCGCCGGGGACTCCGGCTCCTTGGAAAAGCAGTTGACCAGGACGAAGTCAGCCTCCCGGAGCGGTGCCGGAATGTCCGTCTGGCGGTGGAACCACGTGGAGTACAGGATGCCGCGCACTTTGTATTCGAGCATCATCTGTATCGCGTCCTGCTCAAGCTCCCCGTTGCCCTCAGTATTGGCGATGAGGAGGGCGTACCCGTGCTTCCACGCTTCGTCCTGGGCGCCATGGATGATCTGGCCGGCAAAGGGAGTGGTGGCAACGCCGTCGGCCACCAGTCCAATGAACCGTGAGGTGCCGCTGACCAGGGTTTTGGCCATGGCGTTGGGGCGGTAACCAAGGGCCCGGATGGCGTCTTTCACGCGTTGTTTGGTTTCTTCTGCGATCCGGGCGTCTTTTTTCTTGTTGACGATCAAGGAGACTGTGGCGGTGGAAACGCCTGCCGCTTCGGCTACGTCGCGGAGGGTGACAGGATGCGCGCGCTCGGGAATCCGGCGGGAAAGGCCCTTAGGGCCCGGTTTCCCGGAACGGCTCTCCATTGACGTCATCTGTCCTCCTTCAGGAGTATATCCATCTGATGTGGCCGTCATCCCTTTGTCGCCCCGCTCTCAAGCCCCTGGATCATGGCTTTGTTGAGCACCAGGAAAACCAGCAGTAACGGGGTGATGGTGACGCACACTGCCGCGAAGGTTGCAGTCCAGTCCGCCTTGCCCATGGCGCCGATATAGTTCTGCAGGCCCAGCGGAATGGTTTTCAGGTCCTCGGACAGGACAAAGGTGTTGGCGAAGATGAAGTCGTTCCAAATGAAGATGCTGGTTGACCAGCACCACCGTGACCACGGTATTCAGGGACAACGGCAAGGTGATCAGCCCGAAAATCCGGTAGGGGCCGGCGCCGTCCAGCGAAGCCGCCTCATACGTTTCCTTGGGGATGTACTCGTAGAACGAGCAAAACAGGTACACGGACATCGGCAGGGAGAAACCGGCAAGGGGGATGATCATCGACTGGTAGGTGTCCAGCAGGTTCACTGCCGAGTAGTCGATGAACAAGGGGACCAGGGCGATCTGGACCGGGACGATGATGCCGATCAGGAACAGTCCCCGGACCAGTTTGCTGAGACGGAACCCGAGTACCTGGATGGCGTAGGCGGCCATCATGCCGAGCAGGCTGTTCAGGATGTTCCGGCCAAGGTCGCCGGTTTCAAAGGCCCTGGCGTAGTTCTCCCACGTGAGCGAGCCGGGCAGGGCGAAGGGATCGCCCGTGGCAAAGTCCTGTTCGGTGTGGGCCGTTCTGCAGACGGCGCCCGCCACACGAACGTGGCAAATACGGCAGCGGGCTGTACGTGGACCGTGCGCCGTCGGACCGGGCAGGTTTCCCGCTCGTGCTACACCGTCGGCGGCCCTGCAACCTTCTCCGGCATCACCATCCGTTCTTTTATATGGTCATGCAACACGGAAGGCGGCCCCCACCCGAAAGGCAGGGGCCGCCGTCGTGATTTCAGCCAGTCAATCGCGGCCTTCGGCGAACGGGAACTAGATGATCGCGGCGCGGAGTTCTTTTGCTGCCACGGCGGGGTCGTCGGCGCTGTAGATGGAACCGCCGACGACGGCCACCTCCGCACCGGCCCGCTGCACGGCTTCGATGGTGGAAAGGTTCACGCCGCCGGCCACGGAGAACGGCACGCGGGCCTCTTCGCCCGCATGCAGCAGCACGTTCAGGTTGTAGCCGGGCTTCGCCTGCTCGTCCAGGCCGGCGTGGAACTCGATGAACTTGGCGCCCAGGGCGCGGGCTTCCTTGGCGCGCGCCACCTTGTCCGCCACACCGATCAGGTCCACCACGATGCCCTTGTTATGGGCCTTGGCGGCCTTCACGGCCCCGGCGATGGTGGAGTCGTCGGCGCCGCCCAGGACCGAGACCAGGTCCGCGCCGGCGGCGAACGCAATTTCGGCTTCCAGTTCTCCGGCGTCCATGGTCTTCAGGTCGGCGAAAACAATTTTGTCCGGGTGGGCGGTCTTGACGGCGGTGACGGCGGCGAGGCCGGCGTTCTTCACCAGCGGCGTGCCCAGTTCAATGATGTCCACGTACTCGGCGACTTTGCCGGCCAGGTCGAGTGCAGCTTCGACGGTAAGGACATCCATGGCTACTTGCAGCTTCATTAGTTTCTCTTTCGGATCGGTTGTGAAAACGGGTCAGTGGGGGAGAGGGGAACTTATTCGAGGTTGGCGTGGCGCTGCCAGAGGTCCTCGGGTGCGGCGGCGTCCTCGTCCCAGAGGCTTTGGAACACCGCCTCAGTAGTGGCAAACAGCACCTGCTCGAAGAGGCTCCCCGAGTACTGCCGCGACAGCGACGAGCGGTGGTCCGTCTTCCGGGCAGCAGGGATCAGCACGACGGCGGCAGCCGCCGCTGCGAGCGGGGAACCTGCGTTGGTGGTGTAGGCGGCCACGCGGGCACCTTGTGCGACGGCGGTTTCCGCTGCCTTGACCACTCCTGCGGTGGTGCCGGAGCCGGAAGCGGTGAGCAGCAGGTCGCCGGCACGGATGGCCGGAGCGGTGATCTCTCCGACCACATGCACCGTCAGCCCCAGGTGCATCAGCCGCATGGCCGCCATCTTCAGCACCAAACCGCTGCGTCCCGCGCCGGTCACGAAGATCCTGCTTGCCAGCCTCAGCTCGGTCACCAGGGCTGAGACCTCTGCCGGGTCAACGCGTTGGAACACTTCGCTGATTTCGTCCAGGACAAGAATCCGGTTGCGGTCAAAGGCCCGCGATGATCCGGCCAGGGCGGCCGGATCTGTTTCTGCAATGGCGCTCATGCGCGTACCTCCTCGAACGTTTGTGACCCTTCAATGCTCGCCCGCCCGGCGGGTGGGCAAAACGGCATGATCGGATGGTCCTGACTACCCGAAGGGGTAGGCAATCCGTGCCCTGCCCGTACACTGGGCAGGTGGAAAGCCTCAACACAGCCCTGCTCCAGGCCATCGCCGCCGTGGCTGCTGCTCCCCTCTCGGACATCGCCCACCGGCTGCGGGAGGCACTCAGCCCGTACCGCGGATCCAGCGCCCTGGTGATTTTCACCGAGGACTGCACCGGCCGGCCGCAGAAGAAGACCGGCGATGAGTCGATCATCAGCAGGGTGTCCATCGCCGAACTGGATGCCATCCGGTCCATGCTCACCGAAGATGGGGATGGCGATGCCTGGCGCGGTGAGGCGGTGTTCGGTGGCGAGGTGCGTCCGGTTCTCGCAGTGTCCTCGCCGAGCAATGCTCTGCTGGTTCTCTCGGATCCGGAACCTGGTCCGCAGCCCGTCCGGAACACTGACACCCCGGCGGACGCACAGTGGCTCCTCCACTACCTCTGGACGCTCACAGCCGAGCGGATCCGGGAAAAGGTGGCCGATGCGCCGCCGTCATACCTCATTGAATCCCGCGCGGCCTCCGCGGAACGCGTCCGGGTGACCGCGGAACTGGTGGACCAGCACTCCACCACCCTTGAAACGCTGCTTGCCGCACTGAGGTCGCCGGCGATGCCCGACGCCGCTGCCCGGGCGGCGGCAACCGACGTCGCAGCCAAGGCGCTGGTAGGCCTCCGCACCCTCAACGACCGCACCACCGATCTGGTGGAGGAACCCGTTGCATCCGCGTTCCAGCGACTCCGCGAGGACCTGCGGCCACTAATGAACTTCAGCGGCATCGACGTCCAGTTCATCGAGCCGCCCGTGAACGGCCGGGCACTTCCCGGCGAGGTGGCACACGCCGCAAGGGCGATCGTCCGCGGCCTCGTGCTCGCCATGGTGGACCAGCAGGGGGTCCGCCGGATGCGCACGCAGTGGGACTGTGACGGCGTGAACCTCCTGGTGAACGTGCGCGACGACGGGCCGGGGGAACTTTCCGCGTCGGCACCTGCCGTGGCGCGCCTCGTCCAGCGCGTAGAGGCGCTGAACGGGAGCATGGGCGTGGATGTGATGCCCGGGTGGGGTGCCGACGTCGCCGTGTCACTCCCGCTGGACCCGCCCGCCCGGCCGCTGGCCGACGTCGCCGACTGGAACCTGGGGGCGCGCGAACTGGAGGTCCTTCAGCTCCTCGCCGCCGGGCAGCGGAACCGGGGCATCGCCGCAAAACTTCACATCAGCGAGAACACTGTGAAGTTCCACCTCCGCAACCTGTACCGGAAGATCGGCGCCTCCTCCCGCACCGAAGCAATGGCGCTGGCCCACAGCAACGGCCTGCGCTGATACCGGGCCGCTGATCCAACCTGCGATTTCACGCTGCGCAGGCTAGTTGAGACCATGGATCATGGCTGCGAACAAGGAACGCGAACCCGACGGCGATGCGGAACAGGGCCAGCACGGCGGCGTCCAGTCCGTGGACCGGGCCCTCGCTGTCCTGGAAATCCTGGCGCGGGACGGCCATGCCGGCGTGAGCGACATCGCCGAGGAGATGGGCATCCACAAGTCCACCGTCTCGCGGCTGCTGGGTTCATTGGTGAGCCGCGAAATGGTCCACCAGAACAGCGACCGGGGCAAGTACCAGCTGGGCTTCGGCATCCTGCGCCTGGCCAGCTCCATCCCGGGACGCCTTAGCCTGGTCCGGGAGGCCCGGCCCGTCCTGGAGGCCCTGGCGGAGGAATTCAAGGAGACGGTGAACCTCGCCGTCCTGCGCTCCAACTACGCCGTCAACGTGGACCAGGCCATGGGGCCGTCCACCCTCGCCACGTACGACTGGGTGGGCAACCTGACGCCGCTCCACGCCACCTCGAGCGGGAAGGTCCTGCTGGCCGCCCTGCCCGCTGACGACCGGGACCGCATCCTGAAGGAGACCGGGCTGCCGCAGCGGACGCCGCGGACCATCACCAGCCGCAAGGAACTCGAAAACCAGCTGCTCGACGTCGCCCGTGACGGCTACGGGGTGGTGCGGGAAGAGTTCGAAATCGGACTGACGGCTGTGGCTGTTCCGGTCTTTAGCCACCTGGGCGCCGTGATCGGGGCCATCAGCATCTCCGGCCCTGCCTTCCGCTTTGATCCCGAAGGGATCCCGGGACTGCTAGATGCACTCAAAGACGCGGGGCTGCAGGTCAGCGCGAAGATGGGCTTTACTCGCCGCTAGCCGCGAGCAGGCATTAGGCCCGGCGTTTCGCACGCTGGGCCAATCCGACGGATATCCGGCCATCAGCGCGCCCGAACCACCCAGATCGCGCCGATTCCCGCCACGGCCAGTCCTCCGCCGAGCCCGGTAGCCGAGGCAGCCAGCGGCCGCTCCTGCGGCGGACGCGCTTGCCCGGAAGCCTGCACCGACGGTAAAGATCTGGGACCGGAGGTGCGGCGGGCTCAGGTGGCCGCGGAGGAACAGCATGGCTGCGGAGGTGGGAGCGGTGAACAACCCGGACAGGCCAATCGCAATCACCGTCCAGGCCGTGCCAAAGGCGAATGCTGCTCCGTTGGTGAGCAGTCCGGTGGCCAGGAAGCCCATCATCATCACGGCGTGCGGGCGGGCCCTGGTGGGCCGAATCGTCTCGCGCAGGGCACCGACGAGGCTGCCGACGGCGAATGCTGTCACCAGGAGCGCCCCTTCACTGGGCGAGCCAACCCTTTCAATCGAAAGCGCAACTGCTGCCGCCGCCAGTCCGCCCTGGCCGAGCTGGCTCAGGGTGGCCACGCCGGTCACCACCGCCAGCGGGCGGTGGCTGAGGATGCGGTGCAGCCCGGACTTCACGGTCCGGCACACCGAGTCGCCCGGGAAATGAGCCCGCCGGCCAGGACGCCACCCACGCCGGCAGCGCTCAGAGGTCCTCTTCGAGCCGGGTGGTGAGGATCCGGTTGGCGTTAACCTGCAGGATGCCGAGCGACTCCTGGATCAGGGGTGAGGCGATACTGCCCCTGCGCACCGCGGCGACAATGCGGCGCGTGGGTTTCGCGTTACCGGTGATGCGCAGCCGAACCACGTTTTCGGCACCATGCAAGGGCGCCAGCCGGGGCAGCAGGCCCACGCCCAGCCCCGCACCCACGAACGCGATCTGGGTTTCCCATTCAACGGCTTCATGGGCAATCCGCGGGGTCACCCCGACTGCCGTAAAGGCCGCGGTGAAGAGGGAATGGTAGGTGGAACCCGCGGCCTCGGTGATCCAGGGTTCCGATGCCAGCTCTTCGAGCGTCGCTGTTTCCCGGGATGCCAGCGGATGGTCACCGGGAATGATCACATCCAGTGGATCGTCGAGCAGGACTCTCTGCTCGAAGCGCGGATCATCCTCGCCGTAAGTGTCGGACTGCATGGCAACTATGACGGCAAGGTCGATTCGTTCCGCAATCAACAAGTCGAAGCAGCGGGCTGGATCAGCCTCAAGAACCTGCACCTCCAGCAGTGGGCGGGTTGAGCGCAGGGTGGCGGCCAGCGGTGCGAGCAGCTGGGCGGCTGCAGTGGAGAATCCGCCGAGGCCAAAGTGCGGCTGCACCTGGTCGCCTGCCTCCATGGCTGCGGCGCGCAGGCTCTCCCACTGGGCAATGAGGGGATCCGAGCCCGCCACGAGAAAGCGTCCCGTGGCGGTAAGCCGCACGCCCCGGCCGTCCTTCGCCAGCAGCTGCATGCCAAGCACGCGCTGGAGCTCCCGCAACTGGGCGGAGACGGCAGAGGGAGAATAGCCCGTGAGCTCCGCGGTCGCGCCTATGGTGCCGCACCGGGCGAACACGCGGAGCGTGATGAGCCTCGCATCGATCATGCACCTATTCTGCATGGTTATCTTCGAAATGTTGCGCTTTTTTTGCAGCTGCTGTGACCCTAATCTCATCATTACAGGTTCTTCGACCACGCCGTTACCACCCGCGTACCCGTGGTCACCACGCAACACCCACTACCCATGCCTCCCGGGAGGAAACCCATGACTGCTTCAGTGAACGTGCCCCTCAATTCACGCGGAAAACTCGCTGCGTCATTGCCTGCCGAACAGCTGGCAGAAATTACCGCGTTGTTTGAGTTCCGGCGCACCGGCTACTCCCTCGATGCCCCCTTCTACACCGATGCCTCGATCTTCAACATCGACATGGAAGCCATTTTCGGCCAGCACTGGATCTTTGCCGCGAGCACCGCCGAACTGCCGGAGCCGGGCGACTACGTCACCGTCGACTACGGTCCCTACTCCCTGATTGTGCTGCGTAACGACGACGGCGACGTGAACGTCCTGCACAACGTATGCCGCCACCGCGGCGCCCGCGTTCTCACCGAAGCTGCCGGGTCAACCGGAAACCTGGTCTGCGGCTACCACTCCTGGACCTACTCCCCGGAGGGCAACCTGATCCATGCCTCCGCGCCGGGGGAAACGAAATTCGACAAGAGCTGCTTCGGCCTCAAGCGCGCCCACGGCCGCGAGGTCGCCGGACTGATCTTCGTCTGCATTGCGAATGAACCGCCGACGGACTTCGACGAAACCGCAAAGATCTTTGAGCCCTACCTGGCGCCCCACGATCTCGCCAAAACAAAGATTGCCTACCAGCAGAACATCATCGAAGAGGGCAACTGGAAGCTCGTCATGGAGAACAACCGTGAGTGCTACCACTGCGACGGACACCCTGAGCTTGCCTGCTCCCTCTTTCCCACCTGGGGCCTCACGGAGGGCCTGGTCCCGCCGCATCTTCAGGAAGTGTGGGACCGGAACAAGGAGGCCCAGTCCTCCCTCGAGGAGCGTTGCCGCCGCTACGGCCTTCCCTACGAGGTGGTCGAGCAGCTTGATACCCGCATCGCGGGAATCCGCATCTCGCGGGAATCACTCGATGGAGAGGGTGAATCGTTTTCCGCCGACGGGCGCAGGCTTTCCAAGAAACTGCTCGGTGACTTGCCCGACTTCCGCCTTGGCCGCTGCTCGATGCACCTGCAGCCCAACAGCTGGTTCCATTTCCTCGGCGACCACGTCATCACGTTCGGTGTTTTCCCCATCAACGAACACCAGAGCCTCGTACGCACCACTTGGCTGGTTGCTGACGACGCCGTTGAAGGCGTGGACTACGACCTGGAGAAGCTCACCTACACCTGGAAGCAGACGAACCTGCAGGACAAGGCGTTCGTGGAGCTCTGCCAGCAGGGTGCCGGCAGCCCCGCCTACGAGCCCGGTCCCTACATGAAGAGCGAATACCAGGTGGAAGCATTCATCAACTGGTACGTTCAGCGCGTGCAGGAGCACTTGGCATGATTGAACTCCTCACTGAAACGGCAATCCAGGAACCACAGCGTATTCGCGGTCTTGAGATGCCGTGGAACAGGGTGATGGGAAGCCCCGAGGCACCCGCCCGGGCAGCCCGTGCACTGGGCCCGTGGCATCCGCAGGAGTTCATGGCCGAATGCGTCGAGACCGTTCCCGAGGCCGGCGCCATGATGACCTTCGTGTTCCGCCGCTGTGACGGTGCGCCGCTGGCGTTCCGTGCCGGCCAGTACGTGAACGTAGCATTTCCCGTGAATGGCGAGGACCAGGATCCGGTGGACCGCAGCTACTCGCTGTCCAGTTCGCCCACCGAGCCGTGGACCTTCAGCATCACCGTCAAGTGCGATCCCACGGGACTGGTCTCGCCCTGGGTGCACGAGAACGTCAAACCCGGCACCGTTCTTGAAATGCTGGGACCGGTGGGAGCATTCCACCTGCCCGATGCCGACCGGCGGGCACGGTATCTCCTGCTTGCTGCCGGCGCAGGCATCACTCCCATCATGTCCATGGTGCGGACTATCCACTCCCTGCCCGGACACGCCGATGTTGTGGTGCTTTACCACGGCTCGGATGCTGGAGGCTTTGCCTTCCACCGGGAACTGGCCTATGTCGCCTCCGTGGACTCGCGCGTCAAGATCTACTACTCCCTGGGTGACCGCAGCGTACCGGAGGGGTGGGAAGGGCTCAAAGGAAGGCTGACGGCGGCCATGCTGGAGGAGGTGGCTCCCGATGCGAACGGCCGCCAGGTGTACGCATGTGGTCCCGAGGGTTACCTGAATACCGCCACCGAGCTCCTCACGAACGTCGGTGTCGACGACACTTCCATCTACATGGAGTTCTTCTCGGGAGACCGCCAGACGCTCCTTGAATACCAGGCGGAGGTGGCGCATGCAGCCGACTTCGCCGAGGAGATCGCCGAGGAGATCGCCGAATCCGCCGAGGACTATTTTGAAAGCCAGCCCGCCGCGTTCAGCCTCTACGAACCTGGTTACGACGCCGACGGAACCCTGCAGGCCTCAGGGCTGCCGCTGGAAATCATCGACCCGAAGGCACCCGGCTCCGACTCCTCCGCCGAAAGCCCGGGCGGGGCGCCGGAAGCCGGTTCCCCAGATTCCTCGAGCTTCGACACGGTGGGAACAGGCAGCCTCACCATGTCCTTCATGCGTACCGGCATCAACGTGCGGATCGACCCCACCGAGCGCATCCTCGAGGTGGCCCAGCGGGCCGGCGTCAGGATTGGCGCGAACTGCAAGGAAGGCATGTGCGGCTCCTGCAAGGTCGTCAAGCTTTCCGGGGAGATCGAGATGAACCACCAGGGCGGGATCCGGGCACGGGAAATCTCTGCAGGCAAGTTCCTGCCCTGCTGCTCCATCGCGCAAACGGACCTGGTGATAGATGCCTGACCCGATGTTCCACCCGGCTTGGGGACGCCGGAGTAGAGCGTCAGCCCATGAATTCAAACCAAAGGACTTGACATGGCTTTGAACAGCGACACTCAACCCCCCCTTGAGCTGGAGGAACCCGCACTGGTTCCTGCGCCGGAGAACTTTCCTTCCTCCCACGGCTCACACGACGCGGAGGCCACCGAACAAATCATGCAGGAACTCCGCCAGACCAAGGCCGAACAGGCTGTGGCAGAACGGCGGAACCGTAAGCTCACCCTGGATAAGGCCACCTTCGGCATCACCGGTGTCCTCGCCCTGGCCTTTGTGGCCTGGGGCTTCCTGGGCCGGGACAGCCTGGCCGCCACCTCAACACTCGCCCTGGACTGGGTGATGGAATACACCGGCTGGCTCTTTATGGTCCTGGCCTCGTTGTTCGTTGTTTTCGTCCTCTGGCTGGCCCTCGGCAAATGGGGCAACATTCCCCTCGGCAAGGACGGCGAAAAGCCCGAATTCCGCACCGTTTCATGGATCGCCATGATGTTTGCAGCCGGAATGGGCATCGGCCTTATGTTCTACGGCGTGGCCGAGCCCCTCTACCACTTCGTCTCTCCGCCGCCGGGAACGGTGGACGGCAGGACACCGGCAGCCATCCAGACGGCCATGGCCACCTCCATCTTCCACTGGACCCTTCACCCCTGGGCCATGTACGCCGTGGTCGGAATCGCCATGGCCTACGGCACATACCGGCTGGGCCGCCGCCAGCTGATCTCCGCAGCGTTCACTTCGTTGTTCGGCATCAGGACGGTGGAAGGGCCGGTGGGGAAGTTCATAAACATCCTCGCCATCTTTGCCACGCTCTTCGGCACAGCGGCCTCCCTGGGCCTTGGCGCCCTCCAGATCGGGAGCGGCCTGACCTCCAACGGGTGGATCGGCGAAATCGGCACCCCCGTCCTGGTGGCGATCGTTGCCATCCTGACTGCGTGTTTCGTGGCCTCGGCCGTGTCCGGCATCAGCCGCGGCATCCAGTGGCTGTCCAACATCAACATGGTCCTGGCCGTGGTCCTGGCGCTCATCGTTTTCATCGCCGGCCCCACCCTGTTTATCCTCAACCTCATCCCCGCCGCAGTGGGGGACTACGCCAGGGACCTGGCCGAGATGTCGTCCCGGACCGAGGCCGTGGGTGAAGAGGCGCTGCGGACCTGGATGTCCGGCTGGACCATCTTCTACTGGGCCTGGTGGGTGTCCTGGACGCCTTTCGTGGGCATGTTCATTGCCCGCATCAGCAGGGGCCGCACCATCCGCCAGTTTGTCACCGGCGTCCTGCTGGTCCCCAGCGTCGTCAGCGTCATCTGGTTTGGGATCTTTGGCGGGGCCGCCTTCCACGTCCAGGAGGAAGCGGACAAGGCGGGCACCCCGGGGCTGGTGGCCATGACGGACGGAACCCCGTCCATCGACTTCGACGGCGCACTGTTCGACCTCGTGAACAACCTCTCCATGCCCGCCTGGCTGACCGGAGCGGTGATTGTCCTGGCCATGGTCCTGGTGGGAATCTTCTTCGTCACCGGGGCGGACTCGGCATCCCTGGTGATGTCATCCCTAAGCTCCAACGGTTCCGCCGAACCGAAGCGCGGACTGGTCATTTTCTGGGGCCTCCTCACCGGTGCCGTGGCGGCTGTCATGCTGCTGGCCGGCGGCGATGAACCGTCCGAGGCGCTCTCCGGCCTGCAGCGGATCACCATCGTGGCGGCCCTGCCGTTCGTGCTGGTGATGCTGCTGCTGTGCTTCGCCCTGGTCAAGGACCTGCGCCGGGATCCGCTGTCCCTCCGGCGCCGGCTGGCGGACTCCGTAGTGGAGCGCGCCATTCGCAGCGGCGTGGACCAGCACGGCGGCGTCCAGTTTGATCTCGTTACCAAGCATCAATGTGATCAGCGCTGTCCGGACGACAGCCGCTGCGCGGCTTCCCCCGCTGACACCCAAGCCCCCGTAAAGAACCAGGAGTAGACCATGACCACAGTCCTTGAAGGCCGCCCCACTGCCAACGTGACGGCGGAGGCCGGCGCCGTCGCCGGCGTCCGCGGTACCGACACCGTACAGTACGTCCTTACCCTTGCATGCCCGGAGCGGCCGGGAATCGTCCGGGCGATCACCGCATTCCTCGCTGACCGCGGTTTCGACATCGTTGAACACCAGCAGTTCGATGACCACATCAGCGGCAAGCTCTACCTGCGCACGGCCTTCACCCCGGGAGACAAGGAAGTTTCCGCGGAAGGCCTCAGTGCTGAGTTCGCTGCCGTCGCCGATGAGTTCGACATGGAGTTCGCCATCCACGACGGCCGCCCCCAGCGCCTGCTGGTGATGGTCTCGAAGTTCGGCCACTGCCTTAACGACCTCATCTTCCGCTGGCGCGCCGGCAGCCTGGGTGCGGAGATCGCCGTCGTGGTGTCCAACCACGAGGACCTTCGCCCCATGGCGGAAGCCGCCGGCCTGCCCTTCATCCACGTCCCGGTGACGGCCGCTACCAAGCCCGAAGCCGAAGCGCGCCTGCTGGAACTGGTGGCCGAGTACAACGCGGACCTGGTGGTCCTGGCACGCTACATGCAGGTCCTGTCCAACGACCTGTGCGCCAGCCTCCGCGGCCGCGCCATCAACATCCACCATTCTTTCCTGCCCGGGTTCAAGGGTGCCAAGCCGTACCACCAGGCCTATGACCGCGGCGTGAAGCTCATCGGAGCCACCGCGCACTACGTCACCGCAGATTTGGACGAGGGCCCGATCATCGAGCAGGAAGTGTTCCGGGTGGACCACAGCCTGGACCCGAACGCGCTGGTCACGGTAGGCAGGGACGCCGAATCCCAGGCTCTGTCCCGCGCGGTTAAGTGGCACTCCCAGCACCGGGTCCTGCTCAACAACACCCGCACCGTCGTCTTCCGCTAACGCCAACGCCTCTTACGCAAAAACAGGAGAAACACCCATGAGCGCATCACCACGCGTTGTCATTATCGGCGCCGGCATTGTCGGAACCAACCTTGCCGACGAACTTGCCACCCGCGGCTGGACCAACATCACGGTGGTGGAACAGGGCCCCCTGGAACTTGCCGGCGGCTCCACCTCGCACGCGCCGGGCCTGGTGTTCCAGAACAACCCGTCACGGACCATGACCGAATTCGCCACCTACACGGTGAACAAGCTGCTGGCCCTGAGCAAGGACGGCCAGTCCTGCTTCAACCAGGTGGGCGGCCTGGAGCTGGCGACCACCCCCGAGCGCCTGGCGGACCTCAAGCGCAAGATGGGCGTGATGACCTCCTGGGGAGTCGAAAGCCGGATCGTCGACGCCGACGAATGCGAAAAGATCTACCCGCTCCTGAACACCGGTAAGCTCACCGGTGGCCGCGAAGTCCTGGGCGGCCTGCTCATTCCCACCGACGGCCTGGCCCTGGCCGCCCGTGCGGTGCAGCTGCTGATCGAGCGCTCCAGCGAGCGTGGCGTGACCTTCGTCGGCTCCACTACGGTGACCGGCATCGCCCAGGAGGGCGGCAAGGTGACCGGCGTCGAAACCGGCAACGGACTGATCCCGGCGGACATCGTGGTGTCATGCGCAGGTTTCTGGGGCCGTGAACTCGGCAAGATGGTGGGGCTGGAAGTCCCGCTGCTGCCGCTGGCCCACCAGTACGTTATCAGCACCCCGCTGCCCGAACTCGCCGGCGTCAACGAGTTTCCCAATGTGGCCAGCAAGCCCATCCTGCGCTACCAGGACAGGGACCTGTACTATCGCGAATGGGGCGACCGCATCGGCATCGGCAGCTACGCCCACCGCCCGATGCCCGTGGACATGTCCGCCCTGCCGAAGGTCTCCGCAGAGGAAATGTCGGACCACCGCATGCCGTCCCGCCTGGACTTCACGCTGGAGGACTTCCTGCCCGCTTGGGAGGACAGCCAGGACCTGCTGCCGGCGCTGCGCAGCTCAGCGATCGAGGACGGCTTCAACGGCATCTTCTCCTTCACCCCCGACGGCGGCCCGCTCATGGGCGAGGCGCCCGACCTCGAAGGCCTCTTTGTTGCCGAAGCCGTCTGGGTGACGCACTCCGCCGGCGTGGCCAAGGCCATGGCCGAGCTGCTGATCGAGGGCCGGTCCCGCACCGACCTGCACGGCTGCGAGCTCACACGCTTCGAGAAGGTGCAGACCTCTGACGCCTACGTCAGCGAAACGTCCCAGCAGAACTTCGTGGAAATCTACGACATCATGCACCCGCTGCAGCCCAAGGAATCCCCGCGTGATCTGCGCGTCAGTCCGTTCAACGTCCGGCAGAAGGAGCTGGGGGCGTTCTTCCTGGAGTCCGCCGGCTGGGAGCGGCCGCACTGGTTCGAGGCCAACCGGGGCCTGCTCGAGGAGCTGCCGGCGGAATGGCAGACTCCGGAGCGGGACGAGTGGTCCGGTATGTTCTCTTCCCCCATCTCGGCGGCCGAAGCGTGGAAGACGCGCACCGCCGTCGGGCTTTACGACATGACGCCGCTGAAGCGGCTGTCCGTGTCCGGACCCGGCGCGCAGGCGCTGCTGCACCGGCTCAGCACGGGCAACATTGCCAAGAAGCCGGGGGCGGTGACTTACTGCCTCCTGCTGGAGCACGACGGCGGCATCCGCAGTGACGTGACCGTCGCCCGGTTGGCGGAGGAAGAGTTCCAGCTCGGCGTGAACAGCAACGTGGACTTCGACTACCTGAAGGTGGAGGCACGGAAGCAGTCAGCCGGCGACCCCGCACAGTGGGTGCACGTCACCGACATCACCGGCAGCACCTGCTGCATCGGGCTGTGGGGGCCGCTCGCCCGCGAGGTGATTGGCAAGGTCAGCGCGGACGATCTGACCAACGACGGGCTGAAGTACTTCCGGACCAAGGAAATCTCGGTGGGCGGCATCCCGGTCACGGCCATGCGTCTGTCCTACGTGGGCGAGCTCGGCTGGGAGCTGTACACCACCGCCGAGTACGGGCTGAAGCTGTGGGATTTGTTGTTCGAAGCCGGCCAGGAGCACGGCATCGTTGCCGCAGGCCGCGGTGCCTTCAACAGCATGCGGCTCGAGAAGGGCTACCGGCTGTGGGGCACGGACATGACGTCCGAGCACCACCCTTATGAGTCCGGCCTGGGCTTCTCGATTGCCAAGGACAAGACGGGCTTTGTGGGTGCCGAGGCTTTGGTTTCGCGCAAGGAGCAGCCGGCTACCCGCGCGTTGCGGTGCCTGACGGTCGACGACGGCACGTCCATTGTGCTGGGTAAGGAACCTGTGTACGTGGACGGGTCGGCTGTCGGCTACGTAACGAGCGCGGCCTACGGTTACTCGGTTCGCAAACCGATCGCCTACGCCTGGCTGCCGGCGTCGGTGTCTGTCGGTGATTCGGTGGAGGTGGAGTACTTCGGCAAGCGTATCGCCGCCACCGTCACGGCCGAGCCGCTCTTCGACCCGGGCATGGAGCGCCTCCGCGGCTGACCCGCGCTGGTTGAACCTGCCTAAACCCGCCGAGAAACCGGGGGCTGCCGAAGTGGCGGCCCCCGGTTTTTGGTGTTCCCGCGTGATGGCACTTGACGGCCGTCCCGGCGTCGAACATTTCTCTTAACTGCCATCTCGCTGGGTGGAACGGTCCTGCCCCCTAAATTGTCAGACCCCCTCACGATGATTGGTATATGGCGAAGGCGGCGGTGGCGAAGGCGTTTGAGGACATCAAGTCCGCTCTTGCTGTGCTTCATGCCGAGGTGGACGGGTGTGGTGCGGAGCCGTTTTCGGAGGCTGATCCGTTGGCCGGGCTGGGGGATGGGTGCCTGGACATCCTTGCCGGGGCGCGTGTGGCCGAGGCCGGGTTCGCGGGTCTGAAGGCCCGGGCTGCGGTGAAGTACGCGGATACCGTCGATGCGGTGGCGCCGCCGGACGCGCCGGTGCAGGCGCAGGAGATGGCTATTGCCGCGGAAATCGGCGCCCTGCTGGCCCTCGGCCCCCGCGCGGCGGGTGCGTTCCTGGCCGCGTCCCATGCCCTGGTCAGGGAGTTGCCGCTGACACTGTCGGCGTTGCAGGCCGGGACCATCTCCTGGCAGCACGCCCTCGTCATGGTGGATGAAACAACCGGCCTTGACCGGGCCGGGGCAGCGGCGCTGGAGGCCCAGTTCCTGGGCCCGGACACCCCGCGGCCGGCCACGGCCTCCCGGATCGGGGAGATCCCGGCCTACCGGTTCCGCCACAAAGCGCGAACCTGGCGGGAACGCCACCACGCGGAGTCCATTGAGAAGCGCCACGCCAAGGGGGTCTTGGACCGGCGGGTGGAATACCGGCCCGACCGGGACGGGATGGCCTGGCTCTCCGCCCGCCTGCCCGCCCACCAGGCGTCGGCGGGCTGGAACCGGCTCACCGCTCTGGCCCGCGGAATGCAGGGCCCGGAGGAAACCCGCACCCTCACCCAGTTGAAGGCCGACACGTTCGCCGCAGCGGTTCTTGGCAGCGGCAATAACTCCGACGCCGGTATGGAGGCTGACCCGTCATTGGGGATCGGGGCGCAGGTGCTGGTCACCGTGCCGGTATTCTCCCTGCGGGGATTAACGGACGAACCGGCTGTGCTGGACGGGTATGGGCCGATCCCGTCGTCGATGGCACGGGACCTGGTGGCCAACGGCGCGGGTTCGTTCTACCGGGTCCTCGTGGACCCCCGGGACGGTGCCCCGCTGGAGATCGGCCGGACCAGCTACCGGCTCACCAAAGCCATGAAAAAAGCCCTGCAGCTCCGGGACGGCAGATGCACCTTCCCCGGCTGCAACAACCCCTCTTTGGACAACGAGGCCGACCACCTCACCGCGTGGCAACACGGCGGCAACACCGGGCTCAGCAACCTGGCCCAACTCTGCCCAAAGCACCACCACCTCAAACACGCCACGGGCTGGACGCCCACCACGGCCACGCAGCACGAACCACCCGGCTGGACCTCACCCACCGGCCGCCATTACAAAGCCGAACACCACGACTGGGAACCACCCCGCTGGCCCCATGCTCTGGCCCCGCCCGTGGAAGCGACCGGCGGATCACCGGACTTCATCTACACCGGGCTCTCCCCGGGAGAAGAAGGACTCGAGCGGTTCCTGCACGCCCACGGTTAGACAGCACGGGTATGGGCGTTTCTGGTGATCCACCGGGTTCCGACGGGCGCAAAACACCGGGACCGGTCATGCTCAAGCAACGGGGCTTCCCTCGGGGGAGTCCAACCATCCGGGGCAGACAGCGACGGCGGCACACGGCACCTGCCGCATGTCGCCGTCGTTATCACGCCCGAGGGATCGAGCCGGAGGAACATCCGGAAATTAGCCAGCCGCGGCCGGCTCGAGCTCCCCGGCAACCTCAGCGTCGGTGGTTTCCGCGAGGTGCGGAACAAAACGGACAAACATCGCCTTGAAGCCGGGGGTATTGGACTCCCTTGCCACGTTCTCCTTGTGGACCAGGGCGTTGGCCTCCGGGAAGTACGCCGCGGCGCAGCCCTTGGCCGTGGGGTAGGCGACGAGGCGGAACTTGTCCGCCGTCCGGTCATGCCCGCGGAACGTGCTCACCACGTCCACGAGGTCCCGGTCTTCGAAGCCGAGCTCCGCGAGGTCCTCGGGGTGGATCAGGATGACGCGGCGGCCGCCGGAGATGCCGCGGTAGCGGTCGTCCAGGCCGTAGTACGTGGTGTTGTACTGGTCATGGCTGCGGATGGTCTGCAGGACCAGATGCCCGTCGGGCGGGGTGAGGTACTCCAGCGGGCTGACCGTGAACCGGCCGCGGCCGATGTCCGTGGCGAACGAGCGGGTGTCGCGCGGCGGGTTGGGCAGCACAAAGCCGTTTTTGGTCCGGACACGGGTGTTGAAGTCCTCGAAACCGGGCAGGACCCGGGCGATGTGGTCCCGGATCACGTCGTAGTCCTCTGCCATGCCCTTCCAGTCCACCGAATGGTCCGGGCCGAACGTGGCCTCCGCCATCCGCGCCACAATCACCGGTTCGGCCAGCAGGTGCTCCGAGACCGGCGTCAGCCGGCCCTGCGTGGAGTGGACCACGGACATGGAGTCCTCGACCGACAGGAACTGGGCGCCTTTGGGGTGCTTGTCGTCCTTGTCCGTGCGGCCCAGCGTGGGCAGGATCAGCGATGTACGCCCGTGGACGATGTGGGACCGGTTCGGCTTGGTGGAGATGTGCACGGTCAGGCCGATCCGCTGCATCCCGGCTTCAAGCGTCTCGGTGTCCGAGCATGCCAGGGAGAAGTTGCCGCCCATGGACACAAAGACGTCCACCTCGTCCCGTTCGAAGGCTTCCATGGCTTCGACGGCGTCGTAGCCGTGGTGCCGGGGGGACTGGATTCCGAACTCGGTGTCCAGCGCGTCCAGGAGCCATTCCTTGGGTTTTTCCCAAATGCCCATGGTCCTGTCGCCCTGGACGTTGGAGTGTCCGCGGACGGGGCAGGCGCCGGCGCCCGGCTTGCCGAAGTTGCCCTGCAGCAGCAGGACGTTGACCATTTCCTTGATGGTGTCCACGGAGTGCGGCTGCTGCGTGACGCCCAGGGCCCAGCAGAAGATGGTGGCCTTGGACCGGATCAGCATCCCGGCCACGGTCTCGATCTGCTCCCGGGACAAGCCGGTGGCCTTCTCCGTCTCCTCCCAGTCCAGCTCGGCACGGGCCTCGCGGTAGGCATCGAATCCGTCCGTCTGGGCTTCTACAAAGGAACGGTCGACGACGGATCCCGGGTTCCGCTCCTCCTCGGCCAGGAGGAGGTGGCCCAGGGCCTGGAACAGGGCGAGGTCACCGCCCACCTTGATCTGCAGGTATTCATCGGCCAGCGGCGTGCCGCCGCCCACCACTCCCGAGACGGTCTGCGGGTCCTTGAAGTTGAACAGCCCGGCCTCGGGGAGCGGATTGACCGCCACCACCTTGCCGCCCTTGTCCTTGCATTCCTTCAACGCGGACAGCATGCGGGGATGGTTGGTGCCCGGGTTCTGCCCGACGACGAAGATCAGCTCAGAGTCATGGATATCGTCCAGGGAGACAGTACCTTTTCCGATGCCGATGGTCGGGTTCAGCGCCGAGCCCGAGGACTCGTGGCACATGTTGGAACAGTCCGGCAGGTTGTTTGTGCCCAGTGCCCGGGCGTACAGCTGGTACATAAAGGCCGTCTCGTTCGCCGTGCGCCCCGACGTGTAGAAAACGCAACGCTCAGCAGCGGAGGCCCGGACGTGTTCGCCGATCAACCCAAACGCGTCCGCCCAGGAGATGGGTGAGTAGTGGGTTTCGCCTTCGCGGATCACCATGGGTTCACTCAGCCGGCCCTGGTTGCCCAGCCAGTATTCGGTTTTGGTGGCGAGTTCGGCGATGGAATGCTTCGCCCAGAACTCGGCGCCGACCGTCCGGAGCGTATTCTCCTCGGCTACGGCCTTGGCGCCGTTCTCGCAGAACTCGGCTGCCTTGCGCTTTTTATCCGACTCCGGCCAGGCGCAGCCGGGGCAGTCAAACCCGCCCCGCTGGTTCAGCCGCAGCAGCGACTGCGCCGTGCGCGTCACCCCGGCCTGGGCCACCGCGCGTTCCAGCGCCACCATCACGGCCTGGACACCGGCCGCTTCCGTTTTGGGCTTGTGGACTTCGAGGTTGTCCTCATTGATGTCCGCCACAGGGGCGGGCTGCTTGCCGAACTTCATCGTTCCAACTTCCTTAATGGCATACGTCGTGCTTGTAGTCTTGCCCTGTTGGTCCAGATTCCTGCTTGCCAACTGCTTGCTGGTGGTGCCACGAAGGCGCGCCAGGCGTCTTGGCGCGCCTTCAGGCCCAGTTCTCGAACTACCGGACTACTGCGAAACCTTCGCCAGCGTTGCCCGCTCCGCCGCGATGGTGGTGTTGTCGCCGTGGCCGGTGCGGACCACCGTCTCGGGCGGGAGGGTGAGCAGGCGTTCGCGGATGGAGGTCAAAATCGTGGGGTAGTCGCTGTAGGACCTGCCGGTGGCACCGGGGCCACCGTTGAAGAGCGTGTCCCCGGTGAAGACAGTGCCTTCGCTTTCGAGGTAGAAGCAGGTGGACCCGGGGGAGTGGCCGGGCGTGTGGATCGCTGTCAGCGTTGCCCCGGCCACCTCGAAGACATCGCCGTCGACAAGCTCACGGTCCGGCTTCGAGTCGGGGTAGACCTGCTCCCAAAGGACCAGGTCTTCGGGGTTGAGGTAGATCGGTGCGCCCACGGCCGCAGCGACGTCGCGGGCGGCGCCGATGTGATCGTTGTGCGCATGGGTCTGCAGGATGGCCAGGACCTTCCGGCCGCGGACCTGGTCGATGATGGCGGAGGCATCGTGCGGGGAGTCGATGATCACGCATTCTTCGTCGTTGCCTACGATCCAGACGTTGTTGTCCACATCCCACGTGCCGCCGTCGAGCGAAAATGTGCCCGAGGTGACCAGGTTCTCGATAGTGACAGCCATTAGAGCTCCACCACCGAACGCAGGACCTTGCCTTCGTGCATCTTCCCGAAGGCTTCCTCCACCTGGTCGATGGTGATCCGTTCGGTGACGAAGGCGTCCAGGTCCAGGTTGCCTTGCTTGTAGTGCGAGACGAGCATGGGGAAGTCGCGGGAGGGCAGACAGTCGCCGTACCAGGAGGACTTCAGCGACCCGCCCCGGCCAAAGACGTCCAGCAGCGGCAGTTCCAGCGTCATGGCCGGCGTCGGAACGCCCACCAGGACCACGCGGCCGGCGAGGTCGCGGGCGTAGAAGGCCTGCTTGTAGGTTTCGGGACGGCCGACGGCGTCAATCACCACATCCGCGCCGTTACCTCCCGTGAGGGCCCGGATGGCCTCGATCGGGTCTTCTTCGCTGGAGTCAATGCCGTGCGTGGCGCCCAGCGACTTGGCCATCTCCACCTTATTGGCGTCGATGTCAACGGCGATGATGGTGGTGGCGCCGGCAAGCTTGGCGCCGGCGATCGCGGCGATGCCTACGCCGCCGCAGCCGATCACGGCCACGGATTCCCCGCGCTTGACCTCACCGGTGTTGATGGCCGCGCCGATGCCGGCCATCACACCGCAGCCCAGCAGGCCGACGGCGGCAGCATCAGCTTCGGGATCCACCTTGGTGCACTGTCCCGCCGCGACGAGGGTCTTCTCCGCGAAGGCGCCGATGCCCAGGGCGGGAGAGAGTTCGGTGCCGTCCTCGAGGGTCATCTTCTGGGTGGCGTTGGCGGTGTTGAAGCAGTACTGCGGCTGGCCCTTCGCGCACGCGCGGCACTGGCCGCAGACAGCACGCCAGTTCAGGATGACGCGGTCACCTGGGCCAACCTCGGTGACGCCCTCGCCCACCGCGGACACCACACCCGTAGCTTCATGGCCGAGCAGGTAGGGGAAGTCATCGCCGATGCCGCCCTGCTTGTAGTGCAGGTCCGTGTGGCAGACCCCGCAGGTGAGGATGTCCACCAAAGCCTCACCCGGGCCCGGGTCCGGAACCAGGATGGTCTCCAACGACACCGGAGCATTCTTTTCCTTGGCGATAACTGCCTTGACTTTGTGAACCATGTTTCCTGTGTTCCTTTCGTTGGCCGGACGACGATCCCGGCCCGACTAACCATTCTAGGAGCAGCGGCTCCGTTGGGCGGCTACCCAAAGGGGTGGGTAAAAGCTCCAAACGGATGGTCCGGCGCCGCCAGGGCCCCTTAGCTGCGGAACCCCGCAATTGCGTAATGCACAACTTGATTCACATAGTGCGTACTTGAAGGATATGTCAGCCGTCACAGGGGCTGTCAATAGAACCTCCGGCAGTTGCGCCCCGCCGACGCGTGCGATCTTTCGGAATGGAGTCGATTTGTGCAACGAGGATTCTTCTGAAGCAACGGTTCGCATCGTTTCACACCTCCAACCTTTGACTGGAAGAACTTCAAGGCCCACTGGTAGTGCCTAAATTGCGGGGACAAAGAAAGTGTTGACTGTGGTATCCGTCACGCATATTCTGTTGCAACAGCGTTGCGCTGAATGCAACCCCAACAACTTTGGTGGATACATGAGTAACGAAACTTCCTCCGTGGCCGGCAGCAAGGGGCTCTACGCGGAGCCCGGCGCCCGCCCTTCCGCTGACAATGCCGTCAGCAAGGAAACGCGCCGCCGCGTTATCGCGGCCAGCTTCATTGGCAACTTTGTCGAATGGTTCGACTACGCCGTGTACGGCTACCTGGCCGTCACCATCGCGGCAGTCTTTTTTCCCGAGTCCGATCCGCAGGCCGGCCTCCTCCTGACTTTTGCCCTGTTTGCGATTTCTTTCCTGGTCCGCCCGCTCGGCGGGTTCGTCTGGGGCCACATTGGTGACAGGGTGGGCCGGCGAACGGCTCTGTCGCTGTCCATCCTGATCATGTCCGGAGCGACCTTCTGCATCGCGCTCATCCCGGGTTACGACACGATCGGCCTCTGGGCTCCGGTCCTGCTGCTGATCATCCGGGTTGTCCAGGGCTTCTCGGCCTCCGGCGAATATGCCGGAGCCTCGGCCTTCCTCGTCGAGTACGCGCCGGCGAACAGGCGCGGCCTCTACGCTGCGGTGGTTCCGGCCAGTACCGCGGCGGGCCTGCTCCTCGGCTCCCTGATCGCGGGACTGCTGACCGTCCTGCTGAGCTCCGATGCGATGCACAGTTGGGGTTGGCGCCTGCCGTTCCTGCTGGCAGCCCCGATGGGACTGATTGGCCGGTACATCCGGACCAAGCTCGAGGACACCCCGGTGTTCCGCGAAATGGCGAAGGAGGACCATGCCGTCAAGGCTCCCGTATCCAGCCTTTTCAAGAACCACTGGCGGCAACTGCTGCAGGCCGTCGGCGCGGTGCTGCTCAACGCCGTCGGGTTCTACGTGATCCTCAGCTACATGCCCACGTACCTGTCCTCCGAACTGGGACTGGGCGAAACGGAATCTTTCCTGGCCACCACCATCGCGCTGATCACCTACATCGGGTTCATCTTCCTGACCGGGATGCTCTCGGACCGGTACGGCCGCAAGAAGGTGCTCATCAGCGCCTCCGTCGCGTTCATCGTGCTGACGGTGCCCGCGTTCGCGCTGCTCGGAACCGGCAACTTCCTGGTCATCGTCCTGGTCCAGATCCTGCTGGGAGCCATGCTCACCCTCAACGACGGGACGCTCCCCAGCTTCCTGGCAGAAATGTTTCCCACGCGGGTCCGCTACAGCGGCTTCGCGGTCAGCTTCAACCTCTCCAACGCCCTGTTCGGCGGAACCGCCCCGTTCATGGCCACACTTTTGATCGCTGCTACCGCCAACGATCTAGCGCCGGCCTGGTACCTGGTGGGCGCGGCAATCATCTCGCTGATCGCCGTCGCGCTTTCCAGGGAAACCTGCAAAGAACCGCTGCGCCACGAATAACCCTCAATCTTTCCCCACTTCCCTCCTCAAGTAACTGCACTAAAGAAAGGCACCACCACAATGACCACCACAGCATCCGAGAACGCAACGTCCGTCGCCGAACTGGAGCGGGTCAAGTTCCTGAAAAACGGCGCGAAAGTCAGTCTCACGTTCTCAGACACCGAATTCGAGCGGCGCCTCGCCGGCCTCCGCCGCATCATGGCCGAGAAGGAACTCGACGCCGTCGTCCTGACCAGCTACCACTCCATCAAGTACTACTCCGACTTCCTTTTCACCACCTTCGGCCGTCCCTACGCCATGGTGGTCACCCAGGATGACAACGTCACCGTCACCGCCAACATCGACGCCGGGATGCCCTGGCGCCGCAGCTACGGCGACAACATCATCTACACGGACTGGCGCCGCGACAACTACATCTTCGCCATCCAGGAAGTCCTGCGGACCCGCGGCATTAATCCCCGCCGGCTCGGTGTCGAGGACGACTCCCTGCCGCTGGATAATCGCAATAAAATCCAGGCCGCGTTCCCGTCCGCAGCACTCGTGGACGTGGCCCAGGCCGCGATGCGCCAGCGCATGATCAAGTCAGTCGAGGAAATCGAGGTCATCAAGCACGGGGCACGGATCGGTGACCTGGGCGGCGAAGCCATCCGCAACGCCATCACGGCGGGGATCACGGAATACGAAGTGGCCCTGATCGGCACGGAAGCAATGGTCCACGAGATCGCAAGGACCTTCCCCAACTCGGAAATCCGCGACACCTGGGTCTGGTTCCAGTCAGGCATCAACACCGACGGCGCGCACAACTGGGCCACCACCCGCAAGATCCAGGAACACGACATCCTGTCCCTGAACTGCTTCCCCATGACCTCCGGCTACTACACCGCCCTGGAACGCACCCTGTTCTACGGCGAACCGGATGCCCGCTCCCTGGAACTGTGGAACATCAACGTCGAAGTCCACAGGCGCGGCCTCGAACTCATCAAGCCCGGCGCCGTCTGCAAGGACATCGCGGCCGAACTCAACGAGATTTACGTCGGCCACGGCCTGCTGGCCAACCGCACGTTCGGTTACGGGCACTCCTTCGGCGTCCTCAGCCACTACTACGGCCGCGAGGCCGGACTGGAGCTCCGCGAGGACATCGATACCGTGCTGGAACCAGGCATGGTGGTCTCCATGGAACCGATGATCACCGTCCTGGACGGCCAGCCGGGCGCCGGCGGCTACCGCGAGCACGACATCCTGGTGGTCGGCGAGGACGGCGCGGAGAACATCACCAAGTTCCCCTTCGGCCCCGAGTACAACATCATCGGAGCCTGAGAGGCCCAACCGGGCCCCTGGCTCAACGAAGGTGTGAAGCGGCGCCAGTGCTCAACTGGCGCCGCTTCCGGCCACCCTTAGGGAATGATGGGTAACACCATGAGCGCAACAGAACCCGAGACCACAGGCAACGGCGACACCAAGGGCGCCTCCGTCGTCGTCAACGCGATTGCCGTCCTCCGCACTTTTACGGCGGACGAGCCGCTCCTGGGGGTCACTGAGATCGCCAGCCGCGTGGGGCTGCACAAAAGCACTGTTTCGAGGATCCTGGCCACCTTTGAACAGGAGCACCTGGTGGAGCGGGACGCCGAGACCCGCCGGTTCCGGCTTGGCCTCGGGCTGATTGCCGTGGCCGGACCCCTGCTGGCGGAACTCGAGGAGCGCCGCGTCGCCTACCCCGTGCTCCGCGAACTCTCCGAGCAGACCGGCGAAACCAGCGCACTGATGGTGTGGAGCGGTGATGAAGCCATCTGCGTGGAGCAGATTGCCAGCCACCATCAGATCAAGCACACCACCCCGCTCGGGGCGCGGTACAACGACGCCCTCAGTGCTTCGGTGCAGGTCTTCCTCGCCCAGGAACCGGAACCGCGCGTCCGTTCCCTGCTCAGCAGCGGTGCCATCACCTACCCCGGATTAGATGAGTCCAGCCTTGACGCCTACCTGGTGCGGTTGAAGGATGACCTCCGGCGTGGCTGGGCCATCAACTACGGGGAAACCTCCATCGATGAAGTGGGCCTCGCGGCGCCCGTTCGCGATCACCGCGGCGAGGTGGTGGCCGCGGTCCTGATCCCGGCGCCCCGGTTCCGCGTATCGCAGGACCGGCTGCAGGCACTTGGCGAATCATGCGCGGCCGCGGCCGGGAAGGTCACGGCCCGCCTGGGCGGACGAGTGCCCAAAGCTGCCACGTAGACTGGCATGATGCGGTTGGTAGCGAGTGACATTGACGGAACGATCCTTGGGCACGATGGAAAGATCAGTGACCGCACCGTCCGCGCCTTCCACGCCTGCAGGGATGCCGGCGTCGAACTCGTGTTTGTCACCGGCCGCCCGCCGCGCTGGCTGCACCCCCTGCAGGACCAGCTCGGCCATGCCGGCACTGTCATCTGCTCGAACGGTGCCGTGGTGTGGGACCTCGAGACTGAACAGCTGGTGTCCGCCCGCGCCTTGGCCATCGAATCGGTGCTGGAGATCCGCCGGGTCATCAAGGAGCTCCGGCCGGGCGCACTGTTTGCCGCGGAAACACTGACCGGCTTCCACCTCGAACCCGGCTTCATCGAAAACGAGTCCAGCGAACTGCTCTCTGAATTCACCCCGGCGCCACTGGCCGAAACGCTCACCGCGGATGACGCCGTCGTGAAGTTCCTGGCGATCGTCCGGGAGGGCACTCCGGACGACTTCCTGGCCGAGGTGCGGCCCGCCGTCGAGCACCTGGCCGCCGCCACACACTCCTCGCCCGGGGTGTCAATGCTGGAGCTGTGCCTCCCCGGCATCAACAAGGCAGTAACGCTCGCCGAATATGCCACCTCGCTGGGTATCGACGCCGCCGACGTTGTGGCGTTCGGAGACATGCCCAACGACATCGAGATGCTTCGCTGGGCAGGCCACGGCTATGCAATGGCCAGCGGCCACCCGGAGGCCATTCTCGCCGCCGGGCAGCAGGCGCCCCACTTTGACGACGACGGCGTGGCCCAGGTTCTGGAGGCCCGCCTGGCGTCACTGGGCGTCAAGCTTCCCTGAGCCCAACTCACAGCTGGCGCTCACCTTGCGTTCACTTCTGCTCCGTACGGTGGACGAGGGGAGCCAACACCTCCCCTTTACGGCTCAAGGGGTAACGATGGCAAAAAACGTCAAGCACGACGCTGTTGACATGCCGCTGCGCAGGGCAACTCCGGCGCCGCATTGGAAGCAGCTGCGCCAGGGCGACCGCGTCCGCGTGGTCTTCTCGCCCGGCTTCGAGGCCGGCGGCCTGGTGGACACCATCACCGGGGACCATACGGCAGTATGGATTAATCTTGACGGCGGCCGCGGCCGCACGCTGCTTCACTGCAGTGACGGCGTTGAGGTTTTTCCCGAGGAGATCTAAGGCGCCCCGTCTGATGGCCGCCGGATTGGCCTGGTCCTTCGGTACGCTCGCAGGGTGAGTTTGCCGTTCTTCAGCAGCCCTGGCGTTGCCGGTCCCCAGCCGCCTGTCGCCATGGCCCACCGCGGGTTTTCCCATGACGGCCTGGAGAATTCCATGGCCGCATTCCGCGCCGCCGTCGACCTCGGCTACCGGTACCTCGAAACCGACGTGCACACTACCGCAGACGGCGTGGTGCTCGTCTTCCACGACGACACCCTGGACCGGGTGACGGACGGGAGCGGGCGCATCTGCGACCTCACTGCCGCAGAGGTGTCCCGCGCCCGGATTGACAGCCGCGAGCCGATCCCGACCTTCGATGATTTGGTGACCGGGCTGCCCGGCGTCCGCCTGAACGTGGACGTCAAGGATTGGAGCTCGGTGCGGAGCCTCGCTGCTGCCATCGAACGTCATCAGGCACATTCCCGGGTGCTGGTCACCAGCTTCTCGGACCGGCGACGGCGGGCGGTGCTGAAGTTGCTGAGCCGCCCGGTGGCGTCGTCGGCCGGGGTTGTCTCCGCCGGCCTGTTCACCGTGCTCGGCCGGGCGCTCCCGGGCCCGGCCTTCCGGTGGCTCCTGCGCCGCATCCTGCATGACGTCCACGCGCTCCAGGTTCCCGTGCGGTACGGGGCGATCGAAGTGGTCACGCCGGGCTTTGTCCGCCGGGCCCACGCCCTGGGGCTGGTGGTCCACGTGTGGACGGTTAATGATCCCGCGGAGATGCGCCGCCTGTTGGAGCTCGGCGTGGACGGAATCGTGACCGACCGGGCGGACGTCCTCCGGGACGTGCTGCAGGAGCGCGGCGAGTGGCCGGATCCTGAGGGGTCCTAGCCGCGGCCCGTGCTGGTGGACGGGTCCTGGTCCCCCTCGGAAGGATCGGCGCGCAGTTCGTCCGGGTCGCCGTCGGGCAAGCCTGCTGGCCCCGGAACGTCGCGCGGAACCCCCTCCGTGCCGCCGGAGGGCGCAGAGGCGCCGCCGGTCAACCCGGTTGCGTTCGTCCCGCTGGCCTCCCCGTCCTCCCCGTCCTCGACGTCCCCGCCCAGGGGAGCTTCGGACACCGGGTCCGGCGCCGCTCCGGCCTTCAAGCCGGGAGCCTTCTGCTTCTCCGCTTCCATGGCGTTGGATCCCTCACTGAGGGAAGAGTGGACTTCCACGTCGTCATTGGGATCCGCGGGATCGGGAACATCCACATTCCCGGTGGGCTTGCTTGTTCCTGCCAGGTCCTCCATGGCGTTCTCTGCTGCCTTGCCGATGCTGTCGCCGATACCCATGTGACTGCTCCTTCTGACATTGCGTGCCCGTGCCCGGTGGAATTCCGGCACATTACCTCTCCAGAATTATCAGCATGCTTACAATTAGTCCAGAGCTGAGGTACCAGACCATGGCCGGCAGGAAGGACGAGCACAATGAGCAGCTACCATCCGGAAAATGACCCCGCGAACCCGGACCAGCCAGGCAAGAACCAGCCTGGGGCAAGCAAGCCTGGCGCCAGCCAGCCGGAGGCCAGCCAGCCGGGCACCAGCGACTCGGCTGATGGCCGGCAGGGCGGCCGCGACTCCGCCGGCTCAGCGAATCCGGACCCGGCGGCCGGCAACGTTACAGGGCTGGAGCCCGGCGGGGGAGTGCCTCCCGGAGAAACTCCCCCGGCCGAAGACCAGATGAGCGCCGACCAGGGCCACGACGAATAGCCTGTTCGCAGCGAACGCACGAAGCAGGAGAAGCCCGCCAGGTCCCGCAGGCTACGCCGCGTGGGTCCGCAGGTCAGGCGTGATCAGCGCGACTGACCTGCGGTCACCGGGGATCAGCAGGCGGGGAAATCCGAATGGACTGCTCCGGGCCGACGAGATGGCGCTTCAGCCCATCCAGATCGACGGTAGTGTTCCAGCTTGCCCAGTCCCTGGGCCGGACCGAGGGCCGGCCCAGCAGGTAGCCTTGGCCGGCACTGATCCCAAGCTCTGTCAGGACCTTAAGTTCGCCGGCCGTCTCGATGCCCTCTGCAACGAGGGTGGTGCCGATCTGCCCGGCGAAGTCCACCAAGCACGCAACCATGGCCCTTTGGATGCCGTCATTGTCCACGCCGCCGATGACGTCGCGGCTCACCTTCAGGAAGTCCGGCCGCAGGTGAACCATCCGGCTCAGCGCTCCGGCCCCCGAATGGGTGTCGTCCACCGCGATTCGCAGGCCCCTTTCACGCAGCGGGTTGATGGCGGAAACGAACTGCGCGTACTCCTCGTCGCTGATGGTTTCCGTCAGTTCAAGCACGATGCGGCTGATGGGAAGGTCAATGTGCTGGAACAGATCCGGAAGGCGTGGATCCAGGCATGACGTAGGCGAAATGTTGAGCGACACGTAGAGGTCCCGGGGAAGATCCCTGGCGGCGGCCGCGGCGGATCCGAGGGCTGAGAATTCCAGGTTCGCACCCAGGCCCACAGCCGCGGCCTCTGCGAACCAGAGTTCCGCGGCGGCGCCGTCGTCGCTGACGAAGCGGGAGAGTGCCTCGACTCCCACCACGGTTTGCGCAGCCAGCCCGTAAATGGGTTGGAACGCCGTCATCAGCATCTGGCTCTCGAGCAGCGCGCTGATGCGTGACATGCTGCGGATGGCGTCCACCTGCTCAGCGAGTTTTGGCGGGAGGGCCGCCGGTTGAAGGCGCATCTTCCGGGCGCTGTCCAGCGTTTCAACGGTGTTGGCGTCGCTGCGCCGCGTTTCCAGTAAGTACTCCAACAAAGCCCTTTCGGGCACGCCGGGGTTCTCATCGAGGCTGTTGCTAAGTCGCTGCCGGACGGCGGCTCCGGATGGATCCGGATCCGCCAAAACAGAGGCGATGATTCCCCAAGCCTGTACACGAACCGACATTAGCTACGCCCCCAGTTGACGAAGTAATGACCCAATGGCCCTATTTTGTTCAATTTCCAACCGCTTCTAAAGTCCCATGCTGCTGGCAGGCCGCTATTGCTCACGGCGACGAAAATCAGACCCAGCACGATGATCGTATATCGGGGAGGCGAAAAGCGCAGTAGTTTTCGCTTTACTGCTTCGCGCTTTCCGGCTGGGCCGCCAGCAGGTCGGGAACCTGCTCCGGCGGGACAGGCCTGCTGAAGTAATAGCCCTGGGCGCTGAGGCAGCCCAGGCCGCGGAGTATCTCAGCCTGTTTCGCCGTCTCCACGCCTTCCCAAACAGCCTCAAGGCCGCAGGCGCGGACAAGCTGCAAAACAGCTGCCACCAGGGCCGGCTGCGTTGGATCGGTACCAAGTCCGTTGATCAGGGAACGGTCCACCTTCACCCGGTCCACCGGCAACCGGCGCAGGTAGCTGATGGATGAGTAGCCAGTCCCGAAGTCATCAATCTCGATTCCCACACCAAGGCCGCGCAGCCCGCCCAGCGAGTAGCGGTCCAGCTCATTGCCCTTGACGATGGCCACTTCCGTCAGTTCCAGGACCACCTGCTCCGGCCGGACACGGGTTTCCTTGAGGACATTCCGCACGTCCTCGATGAACTGCAGGCTTTGCAGGTCGGTGGCGGAGATATTGATCCGCACGGAAAAATGGTTGTCCACCAGGGACCCGTCTATCCAGTCCTTAAGCTGGCGCACGGCCGTGCGAAGCACCCACAGGCCAAGCTCGGAGATCAGCCCGGCATCCTCGGCCAGTGGAATGAACTCATCGGGCATGATGAGCCCGCGCGTCGGGTGGTTCCAGCGGACCAGGGCCTCCACGCCTTCGATCCGGCCGGAACCGAGCTCCACGACGGGCTGGTAGTGCAGCGTCAGTCCGTCGCTCTTAATCGCAGCCCGAAGGTCCTCCACGAGCTGGCTGCGGAGCCTGCGGACCAGCAGGAGGCCCGGCTCGAACCGGTGGAGCCGGTTCTGGCCTTCGGCCTTAGAGGCGTACATGGCGACGTCGGCCTCCATCAGCATGTCCTCGGGGGTCTGACCGCCACCGCAGATACTTAGCCCGATGCTCGCGCCGCAGCGCACGCTTCGCCCCGGCAGCTCAATCGGTTCGCTCAGTGCCGCAAGGATGCGGTGCCCCACGATGGCCGCCTGGTCCGACGAGACCGCAGGCATAACGATCGCGAACTCGTCCCCACCGAGGCGTGCCACGACGTCGGTGGTCCGCACCGCGCCGCGGATCCGTTCCCCCACCGTGATCAGGACGTTGTCCCCGGCGGTATGGCCCAGGCTGTCGTTGATGCTCTTGAACGCGTCGAGGTCCAGCAGCAGGATGACGGGTCCTTCATCAGCTTCGTCATCGGCGATCGCGGCGCGCAAAGCCTCGATGAGCGCCGAGCGGTTGGCCAGGCCGGTCAGCGGGTCCTGCATGGCCATCTTTCGCATTTCCAGATGGGCCTCGTGCAGCAGCTGCGTGCGCACCTGCACCCGCTGTTCAAGTTCCTCGTAAATAATCTGCAGGTCCTCGGCCAGGAGGTTGGTGCCCATGATGATGGCGTCGAGCTCGTCACGGGCTTCGGACACCTCAATCCGGGAGCTCAGGTCTCCCGACGCCAGCCGGACTATGCCCTCCAGCAGCTGGGAGAGCCGGGGGTCGTTGTCAGCAAACATCGGTCCTCCTTCCCGTGCTCAGTTGGCCCGGTTGCGGCAGGAATCCAGCGGAAGGCTCACGGTGACCGTAGTGCCTGAGCCCAGGATGGATGCTACGTCAATGTGCCCGCCGTGGCGCGCCACGATGTCCTTGGTGATGGCCAGGCCCAGTCCGGTTCCGGGAATTGCCCCGGACATGGCGTTCGAGGCACGGTAGAAGCGGGTGAAGACGTGGTCGATTTCCTCGCTGGAGATGCCAATGCCGTTGTCCGCGACGCTGACAGTGGCCCACCTGGTGCCGTCTGCCGCCGCGTGCGACTCGCTGCCCACCTCGATGCGGCCACCGCTGGGCGTGAACTTGATGGCATTGGACACCAGGTTGGTGAACACCTGCTGCAGCTGTACCTCGTCCGCGAGGATTTCGGGATCCTCAGGGAGGGCGTCGACGGCGATGGTTACGTTCTGCAGTTGCGCCAGGGGGCGCAGCGCGCCGGCTACCAGGTCCAGGGTTTGGCCCAGTCGCACCGGAGTGAGATGCATGAGTTTGTCATCGAGGCCATTGCGGGAAACGCTGAGCATGTCTTCGATCAGCATCCGGAGCCGTTCCGTGTTCCGTACCACGATGTCCAGCATCTGGTGGACTTCGGGGGATACCGGCTGCGAGGTGCTCTCCTGGATCATATCCAGGTACGCCATGATGGACGTCAGCGGTGTCCTCAGCTCGTGGTTGACGGTGGCAAGGAAGTCTGTCTTCGCCTTGTCGAGCTGTTGGAGCTGTTTCACCACCTGCTGCTGGCTGCTGATCAGGTGGCTTTGAATCAGTCCGTGGGCGGCGTTTCCCGCCACGTGCTGGATCAGTCCAAGCTCGGCGCGGGACCATTGCCGCGGCTGGTCCAGCATCACAATCCAGATGATGCCCAGCGAGGAGCTTCCGTCGCCCATCGGCACGGCGAGCAGCGACGCCGCAGGGGCAAGGCGCGGTGGTCTGGATGCTTCATCTGCCCTTGAGTCCTCTTCGGAGCCGTCGAAGGAAAGCGTTTCGGCCGCTGCCCAGAGCATGTCGGCCGTGTGCCGGGCAGAGTCCTCATCCGGAAGCGCCTCAGCCGGGAGCTTTTTAAGCCCCGGTTTGGTCCACGTGGCGGTGATCGGAGGGACCCGCTCGTCCTCAAAAGTGGTGAGGCGGACGTGGTCCGCTTTGAACGTCCTGCCGAAGCCCTCCACTACCAGGCGGGCAATTTCCTGCGGGTCATTGGTGCCACGGACGGCCGCCGACACCAGGCGCAACTGCTCACGGAGACCTTCGGCTTCCTGCCGGGCCGCGGCACGCCGGGAAACCTGCCTGATGAGTGCCGTGGCCCGGTGCACCAGTTCTTTAGGCGGCACAGGTTTAGCTATGCAGTCGTGAATGCCGGGAGGCTGCATGGCCGCGAGTTCAGCAGGGCTGTCCAGGTCCACCATCACCAGGACGGGAGCTCCTGCTTCCACCGCAGAAAAGGAAGTGTCAACCACCAGCACCGATGGGTCGCCTGCCTCCAGCAGGGCGGCCAGCCCGCCCGCATCCCCTGCGGTACGTACCTCGTAGCCGGCATCGCGAAGAGCCTGCGCATTAACCGCCAGCCTTGCGCCGTCGGGGTCCGCCATCACAGCGGTCCGGGGCACAGCCGAGTCCCACGGCATGTCAGCCGTCACAATGCCCCCTTCGCTCCCAGTTGAGTACATTGTAGGGCGACGCAGGCTGGATGAACCCGTAGAAGTTGTACATCCGGCCAGAGTGACGAAAGAACAGCGGCGCGGATGGCCGCCGCACCGTGCAAGGGACTGCTGGCCGCCGGTCCGTGAAGTGCACCCTATATTTGATCCGTGTCCTCCCCAGCGAAATCAGTGCGCTCTGCCTGGCAGAAGTACCTGATGATCCCCAAACTTGTCCGCCTGTCCCGATCCGCACCCAAGGACAGGCCTGTGGCATGGGACAGGTACTGGGCAGGCATCAACGTGACCGGCACGGGTGGTGAGGTTCTTTGGGACTCCGGCCGGGACAACGAATTCCTCGGGTACAAGGAAGTGCTGGTGCGCCACCTGGACCCGGAGCTTCCCGTCATTGACGTGGGATGCGGACATGGCAGCTTCACCCGCTCACTCGCAGGCGTTTTCCCGGACGTGATCGGGGTGGATGTTTCACCCCACGCCATTAACCGCGCCCGGACTGAATCAGTGCCGGAACGCAACAGCGGGGGGCGGGTTCGCTACGAGGTGCGGGACATGACAGCGCCCGGAGCTGCAACGGGGCTGGCGGACGGACGCGGGGCCAACGTCTTCATCCGCGGTGTGTTCCACGTGCTTAGCACTGATGACCAAATGGCACTGGTGGACAACCTCTGGCTTCTGGCCGGCACGCGCGGGACCGTATTCCTTGCAGAAACCAACTTTCAGGGAAACCCTGTGGACTATGTCGCCCACCTGGGCGCAACCACCCGGGGAATCCCGGCGCCCCTCGAGCGGGCAATCCGCGAACTGCCCATGCCTGGCCACTTTGGCCCTGCCGAACGCGCCCGTGTCCTTCCCGAAGAAACCTGGGAACTCCTGGAGGACGGGGCCGCCGCCATCCAGACGAACCCGATGACGGACGTGGCCTCACAAAGCCTGATTCCCGGCTATTTTGCGGTGGCGCGGCCCAGATCCTAGCGGCACCCCGCCGGGCGGAGGTACAATCTCCATCCGCTCCGCGCCATGGCCCTGTCCCCTTGACAGGGAGGCGGGGCGGGATGCTACATGGTAAGTAGACTTACTAGTTGGCAATAGGGGAAAGGATGGCCGCCATGGCGCAGGAAAAAGGCAACAAAACCCGTGGGGCTGAAGCGGACCAGGTCGAAGAGGACCTCGGCGCGGGCCCGGATGATGGGAAGGTCCGCAAGGGACCGGAGTCATCCAAATCACTGAAGTATTCACAGGAGGTCACCTCAACGGAAGACGAGCCGGAGCGTGAGGGCAGGAGCCTGGTCACCACGCACCATGAAGTCATCAGGCAGTGGGCAGAGGAGCGCGACGGCGTTCCCGCCACGGTGGAGGGCACCGAACACGGAGACCACCTTGGAGTGCTGCGGATCGACTTTGGCGGGGAAAACGACAAGCTCCACCACGTCAGCTGGGAGGAATGGTTCGAAACCTTCGACTCCCGCCAGCTGAACTTCATCTACCAGGAACAGCGCAGCGACGGCCAACAATCCAATTTCTTCCGGCTGGAAAACCCCGGCCGGGAAGACGCCTAAGCCGCATTCGTCCTGCCGTATCCCCGCAAGACCAGCACCGGACCACCCGGCGCCGTCCCGTCGTCGGCAGGCGCAAACCAACAGGAACAACCATGCGCGAACTTATCCCTTCCGGTTCCCTCCGCGGAATGCTGTTGCCACCCACGTACGGCCGGCACGTCACGGACAACACCGCATTCACCGTCTTGTCCGTGGAGATCTGGGCCACTGGCCTGGTGGTCAACATCCAGATGGCGTCCGAGGACGGGCCGGAGCCCAGCATCATCCTCCAGGACCACTTCGGAACTGAGTATTCGCTGCGCAACTCCGCGAAACTGGGCTCCCGCAACCTGCAGGTCTTCACGCCCTCGGTACCGCCCGGAACCAGGAGCCTGACGGTCAGATCGGCCGACGACGCCGAAGCCCGGCCCGTGGTTACTTTCGCTGTCCCGCTCCTGGCGGTACAGGACGCCCCGGCCGCCTCGGACGATAACGGTTACCCCGCGCCGCCGGAACTACGCCGCCCCGCCTGACTACTCAAGGAGCCACCATGCAGGACACCACGGGTTTCAGCCCCGCCACGGCCATCGTCACCGGGTCAGACTCCGGAATCGGCAAGGCCGCGGCCGTTGCGCTGGCAAAAGCGGGTATGGATGTGGGCGTTACCTGGCATTCGGACAAGGCGGGCGCCGAAGCGACTGCCGGGGAAATCCGGAGCCTGGGACGCAAAGCCGTAGTCCGGCAGTTGGATACCACTGAGCTGCGGTCCGCTGGCAGTGTCATCGAGGAACTGGCCGAGGAGCTCGGCGGAGTGGACGTATTCGTCAATAATGCCGGTACCGGGGACGGGACCAAGTTCCTGGAGCTCGATGTTGATACCTGGATGCAGACCCTGGACACCAACCTCAATGGTGCGTTCGTCTGTCTGCAGGCTGCTGCGCGGCGCATGGTCCGTGCAGGAAGGGGAGGGCGGTTGATTGCGGTCACCAGCGTGCATGAATTCCAGCCGCGGGTAGGCTCGTCCGCCTACGATGCATCCAAGCATGGCCTGGGTGGCCTGATAAAGACGCTAGCCCTGGAACTGGGGGAGTATGGCATTACGGCCAACAGCGTAGCCCCCGGCGAGATAGCGACGCCCATGACCGGGCAGGAGGACGAGGATCCGACGGCGAAGGACAGGCCCGGGGTGCCACTGGGCAGGCCGGGCGACGCACGGGAAGTGGCCGCCGTGATCGCCTTCCTTGCTTCGCCGGCCTCCAGCTACGTCACCGGTGCTTCCTGGGCGGTGGACGGCGGGATGCTGCAGATGGGCCCGCAGGGTGGCTCGCACATTACCGGCCACGGGTGGCGTGAGGGGTAGGAGCTTCGAGCCAGCCTCCCCGGCAGCACAATGCCGTTCCGTATTACGGGATGGGCAAGCGCTTTCCCTTTACGTGCTGGCATGATGGAGCCCATGCGCATTCTTATTGCTCCGGATAAGTTCAAGGGTTCCCTAACAGCCGCTGAAGCCGCTGCCGCAATCGCGGAAGGCGCCCTGCGCGTTTACCCGGATGCCGTTGCCACGCAGTTTCCCATCGCTGACGGCGGCGAGGGCACCCTCGAAGCTGCCGTCGCCGCGGGCTACGAAGAGCGGATCAACGCGGTGGTTGGGCCCATCCTCGCCCCTGTCGGCGCCGCCTGGGCCATCCAAAAGCGCGACGGCGGCAAGGCCACCGCCGTTATAGAAACCGCCCAGGCCTCCGGCCTGGCAGAGATGGAACCCACCCCCGCGAACGCGCTCCGGGCCCACAGCTACGGCTGCGGCCAGCTGATCGCGGCTGCACTGGACGCCGGGGCAACAGAAATTGTGCTGGGGCTCGGCGGATCCGCAATGACCGACGGCGGCAGCGGCGCCCTGCGCGCCCTGGGACTGAAACCTCTGGACACAGCCGGGAACGTGGTGCCGCTTGGCGGCGGCTCCCTCGCTGACATCGTTGCGCTCGACTCCTCCGAGCTGGACCCCCGGCTGGCCGGCACCACCTTCCGCATCGCCGTCGACGTACGGAATCCGCTCTATGGAACACTGGGCGCCGCGCACGTCTTCTCCCCCCAAAAGGGCGCAGACGAGGAGGCCGTGGAACTGCTCGACGCCGGGCTCCGCAACTGGGCGTCGCTCCTGCGCGAAGCCACGGGCCGGGACGTCAACATCGAGGGGGCCGGCGCCGCCGGCGGCTTCCCGGCGTCGTTCCTCGCCTTTACCGATGCAGCACTGGAAGGCGGGTTCGCGCTGGTGGCGGGACTGACGGGCCTGGCCGGGCAGTTGGCCGAAAGTGACCTGGTGATCACCGGGGAAGGATCCATGGACCACCAGTCGCTGACCGGCAAAGCCCCGATCGCCCTCGCGGATGCCGCGCGGGAGCGCGGCATCCCGGTCATCGTGGTGGCCGGCAGGATCCTGGTGACTCCCGAGGACCTCGCCAGGCACGGAGTGGTGGCTGCCGCCCAGTTGCTGGACGTGGCGGCAAGTCCTGAGGACGCCGTGGCCAACGCTGCCAAGTACCTGGCCTGGGCAACAAGCCAGGTACTTGAAGGCGCCTAGATACGGCAGTGGCCGTCACCCGGCACCCAACAGCTAGACGATTGTCTTGTTGCGGCGGCGCTGCCAGACCAGGATCGCGATCAGTGCCGCCAGGACCACCGCGCCGATAACCCAGGGAGTGTAATCCAGCCGGGTGGACTCGTTCTCAGCCGATTCGCCCGTGCCTGGATTGGCCGGGCCGGTGGAAGCGGTATCCCCGGGTGAAGGCGTGGGGGATGCGGCCGACAGTACAACAGTGGTTGGCGCTGTGTTTGCGGCAGGGAAAGCGTGGGCGGCACCGGGCGAAAGTGCCGGTGAGGCAAAGAGCAGCAGGGCCACCAGGGCAGTTCTCAAGAAATTTTTCATGGGAGTTCTCCTGTCGTTGTCCGCGGCCGGGTGTCCGGCCGCGCGGCTGGTAAGGGGCAAACAGTTGTAGCTGGACAAAAGTGCGGCGACCGGCGCGGGGCCAGCTGAAGGGCCGGGCTTTCCGGCGGTGTGGGTGTTGCGGATTACCTGCTGGCCTCGGCGCGCCTGTTCAAGTGGATGGGCACGTAGACCAGCAGGACCACCATCACGGCCATCAGCGCTCCGCCGGCAGTGAGGCCGGCCGTGCGCCCCGCGGTCACGTCGAACACCAGGGCGGCGGTACCGGCACTCAGCAGCGCGATGCCGGCAAGGGTGATCTTGGCTATAGTGTCTCCACTGGAAACCAGGGTTTCCTTGAGCCGCTTCCGGAAGAGCCGCCGGTGGACGCTGACCGGCAAAAGGATGAACGCCGTGGTCAACGCAGCGATCACTACGTTGGTCAGGTAGAGCGCGACCTGGAAGTTGTCCAGGTCTTCGAACCGTTCCTGGAACGGCAGGGTCAGCAGGAAGCCGGCCAGGATCTGCACCCCCATTTGCAGCACCCGCATCTCCTGCAGGAGTTCCGCCCAGTTGCGGTCCAACTGTTCCTCGCGGGTCTCATTCCTGCCCGTTCGGCCGGTGTAATCCTCCACATCCGACATTGCCTCTCCTTTCTGCGCCGTACTGCCCTGGCTACCTTTCTACTACCCCTCAGGTAATCAGAAGCGAGGTCAACGTTGCGCCGCGGCCCACATTTGATAAGTTTACTGATTATTCGCGCGGAACGGTGGACTTTGCTCCTCCGGCCGGGATAGCTTCGAAGGGCCGGTGCACGGCGGAGCCCTCGGAAACCGACACGATGAGTAGGCGGACTATGAGCGACACGGAAAAGCAGACAGACCAGCCGAAGGATCCCCGGGGCGGCTACCACGCAGGTGGTTTCCCCGAGCAGGAGCAGAAGCAGCCGGGCCTGACCGCCCCCATGGAGCCCAAGCCGGACCACGGTGAACTCAGTTACGAGGGGCACGGGAAGCTGCAGGGCAAGGCAGCCCTCATCACCGGTGGCGACTCGGGAATCGGCAAGGCAGCCGCCATCGCTTTCGCCCGCGAGGGCGCCGACGTTGCAATCTCCTACCTTCCCGAGGAGGAAGAGGACGCCCAGGACACCGCCGATTGGATCCGAAAGACAGGCCAGCGGGCCCTCCTGTTCGCCGGAGATGGCCGCGAAGAGGAGTTCAGTACCCGCATTGCCGATGAAACGGCCGCGGAGTTCGGACGCCTTGACGTAGTGGTGCTCAACGCCGCCTACCAGAAGAACCGCGAGAGCCTGGAGTCACTGCCCACTGAGGAGTTCGACCGGGTCTTCAAAACCAACCTGTACTCGCTGCTGTGGACGGCCCGTGCGGCCGTGGCCCACCTGAATGCGGGGGCCTCGATCATCACCACGGCATCCATTCAGGCCTTCAACCCTTCGCCTGGCCTCATTGACTACGCCATGACCAAAGCCGCCCAGGTGGCCTTCACCAAAGCGCTCGCCCAGGAGCTTGGCCCTCAGGGAATCAGGGTCAACGCCGTGGCTCCCGGACCGATCTGGACCCCGCTGATCCCGGCCACCGAATGGCCGGACAAGCTGCCGAAGTTCGGCCAGGACACTCCGCTGGAGCGGGCGGGCCAGCCTGCCGAGCTTGCCGCGGCCTACGTGTTGCTGGCCTCGGAGGACGGATCCTACATTTCCGGGGCTGTGCTTCCGGTCACCGGCGGAAAGGGACTCTGAGCAGCCCGTACTTCAGCTTCCATTCACCCCACAACAGGAGGAACCATGACGCAGGAAAACCAGCACGCCCAGCCGGAATCGGATCCCGGCGGATACGGCACCCCCACCGCTGAACAGGAACTGGGAGGAGCCCGAGGCTCCGGGACCGGCTCGGCCGCAGGCAACACGGACGGAGTGGACACAAATGAGCCGCAATCCGGAACCGGCGGGGACCCCGTGCCCAGGGACGGGGACCTTCCGTCCGCCGAAGCGGAACTGGATGAGACGAACGACGACTCCCAGGGCTCTGCCCCGATGTCCTCGGAGCCCGGGCAGGAAGCGGCCGGGATTCCGGACGGCAGCGGCAGCGACCTGCCCCAGGAAAAGTCACCGAACGACGACGGCGGCGAGAGCTTCGACGCCGGGTAACGGATTGGGTGCCGCTCCCTGAGGAAAGGACCTTTTTGTTCGAGGCCTCCGGATACTGCCCCTGTGTGGCAGCAGCCGGAGGCCTTCGCTGTCCCGGGCATACATCCAAGGTGATGTGGGTACAGAACACGACGAACCCACCATCAATGCCGAAGCAGGCGCGAGGAGGTCCGCTGTGAGCAGGAGATCGTCGGAACAGTGGGCGCGGGGTGTTGAGGTGCCGGCCAGCGTGGCGGTGGATGTGCTGATTCCCACCTGCAACCGCCCTGCAGAGCTGGCTGTGACCTTGAGCGGCCTGGCCGGGCAGGGCGAGCCAACCTTTAGGGTGGTTGTCAGCGACCAGTCCAATGACGTCCCCGGCTGGGACCATCCCGCGGCGGCAGCCATGATCCGCGTCCTCGAAGCCCAAGGACGTCCCGTCATGCTGCTCCGCCACCTGCCACGACGCGGACTGGCGGAGCACCGGCAGTTCCTGCTGGATCAATCGACGGCGGGTAAGTGCCTCTTCCTTGATGACGATATCTGGCTGGAACCGGGAGCCCTGGAACGCCTCAGCCGGGCACTCGACGAGCTCGACTGCGGCTTTGTGGGGATGGCTCCGCAAGGCTTGTCCTACCTCGATGACCGGCGGCCGGAGCAGACCGCCGTTTTTGAAGCGTGGGACGGTCCCGTGACCGCCGAGCGCATCCGGCCCGGCGCGCCCGGGTTTGATCGCTGGCAGCTTCATAACGCCGCCAATCTCAGCCACGTCAGCGCTGATCTTTCCCTGGCGCCGGGGGAGTGGGTTCCTTACCGCGTGGCCTGGCTCGGGGGCTGCGTGATGTACCGGCGTGAGGCCCTGAACAGCGCAGGCGGCTTTGCCTTCTGGCCGAGCCTTCCGGCTGACCATGCCGGCGAGGACGTGGTGGCCCAATGGCAGGTCATGGAACGGTACGGCGCCGCCGGCATCCTTCCCTCGGGTGCCGTCCATCTGGAGTCCCCCACCACGGTGACGGACCGTCGGGTGGAGGCGTACGACGTCGTACTCAGCGCAAATGCGCAGGCGTACGCAGGGAACGCCGCGGCCGCAGATTAGGGAGGCAACCCCGCTGCCCCCTCCCCTGCGCACGGTGCGGGACGTATCCTTAGAACCAGGTTTTGCAGAGGGCCGCAAGTGCTTCAACCAAGGCGTGCAACATGGCCGCTGGACCCACGGAACAGGTTGGCTGGGGACCGCTTCCGCTGCCCCCGGAGCCGGTATTCGACAGCAAGGACGTCGAAAACTATCTCTGGGAGGTCACCCGTGAGTTTATGACGGACATCCAGGGCGAACCCCGCGGTATCGGGTGGGCGGCCACCCTTTTCCGCCTGGGGAAGGCCCGCACCCTGGCTGCGAGCACTGAGCGGGCGCGCGAGGCGGACCGGGAGCAATGTTCCTTCGCTGACGGACCGGTCATCGAAGCGCTGCGCAGCGGCGAGTTCGTGTTGCTTTCCGACGTCGGCCGCGACCGGCGCTGGCCCGGGTACGCGAGTGCCGCCGCCGGCCATGGTGTCCAGTCCCTCCTGTCAGTGCCCATTGTGTCCGAGGGCGGGACGAGCGCAGCCATCAACCTATACGCCTCTTCGCCCCATGCGTTTAGCAGCGATGACCTCCTCAGGAGCCGCATCTATGTGCAGCAGGTTGCCCGCGGACTGCGCGTAGTAGTCAGGGTGGCCGAGCGCGCAGAAGCAACGGCAGGTCTCGCCGTCGCCCAGAGTTCGCTGGTCCTGGTGGATCTGGCGGTGCGCAGCCTCATGGATGAGTACGGCCTCAGCAGGGAAGGCGCCCTGCGGTTCCTGCAGAGGGAGGCCTCGCACCATGAACTGGGCCTGCGGGATGCGGCCCTGAAGGTTGTTGCCCCTGTTCCCCGCCGGGATCCTTCCGCACCCCGGCGGGACCTGGCCGATGACCTGGAGGATTTCCGCCTGATGGCCCCAGCGGAACTGGACCAGCCGCTCGAGGCGGTTGCTGCCCCGGAAACCTACCTTTCCACGACGACGACGACGACGAAGGGACGGCCGGCATGACCATCGAAGAGCAGGAGACCAACCCGACTCGACCGCCGGTGGAACGGCACCCGTGGCACCGCTTCGTAGCACTCGGCGACTCCTACACCGAGGGAATCGGCGATCCGGAACCACGCAGCATTGGCGGGTTCCGGGGCTGGGCTGACCGTGCCGCCGAGGAACTCAGCTACGGCCAGAGCGACTTCGCCTACGCCAACCTTGCCGTGCGGGGGATGGTGCTCCAGGAAATCCTGGACCGGCAGCTCGAGCCGGCACTTGCCCTCAAGCCGGACCTGACCGCAATGTCCGGCGGCGGAAACGACGTAGTTTTCCACCGGGGCGACCCGGACAAGCTGGCCGAAAAGATGGATTCGGCGGTGGGCCTGTTGGCCGGGACCGGCGGCACTGTCCTGCTGTTCGCGGCGCCGGACTGGGGCAATACACCGGTGCTCGGCCAGACCAGGGGAAGGCTGGCCATCTTCAACGAGCACCTTCACAGGATTGGCATGCGCCACCATGCTGTGATGGTGGACCTGTGGTGCCTGCCGGCGCTCCACGACGCCCGGATGTGGGACCGGGACCGGCTGCACCTTTCACCGTTGGGCCACCACGCAGTGGCTGTCGCCACCCTTGACGCACTGGGAGTGCCGCATTCGCTCAAGACCCTGCAGCCGCGGCCTGTTTTATCCCATGGCTGGAAGCAGGCCAGGGCGGATGATTTGGTGTGGGCGCGGCAGTACCTTTTCCCTTGGGTGCTTGCGCGGTTGAGGCCCCATCCCGTGGAGTCCTTGGCGGCGAAACGGCCGCAACCGGGTCCGGTCTTTGGCCTGGGCCGCCCGGGTCCGTTCCCGCCCGACCACCCTGCCGGAACAGACCTGCCGGACCCGGCGGGACACCCCGCGGCGGAGGGGAACTTCAGGCACCTGGGCACCGCCGCACCTGAGGACGCGGAGGCAGAGGGCGAAGTGGCTTAGCTGACCGGTTGCTAGCGCTTTTTGGGTGTCCGCTTGGCTGCTGCGTTCATGGCCGCCTTGGCCGCAGGCGGCAGTCCGGCCTGCTCGGCTTCGGGCTCTGCCACGGTGCCTCGTGCCTTCGCGATGGCCTTCATGCCGTGGTAGATCATCAGCGCCGCGGCGGAACCCAGCGCGATGCCCGTGAATTTGAGGTCGCCTATGGTCCAGGTGTAGTCCGCGATGCCGATGATCAGGGCCACAGCTGCGGTGGTCAGGTTCACCGGATTCGAGAAGTTCACCTTGTTCTGGACCCAGATCTTCACGCCCAGGATGCCGATCATGCCGTACAGCATGGTGGCGGCACCGCCCAGCACTCCCGGCGGGACGGTGGCAATGAGTTCGCCGAACTTCGGGGAGAAGCTCAGCAGGATGGCGAAGACGCCTGCCACCCAGTAGGCCGCCGTCGAATAGACCTTGGTAGCTGCCATGACGCCGATGTTCTCGGCGTAGGTGGTGGTGCCGGAACCGCCGCCGAAGCCGGCCAGGACAGTGGCAGCACCGTCGGCCATCAGCGCGCGTCCGGAGACGCCGTCGAGGTTCTGGCCGGTCATTGCGGCAACGGACTTCACGTGGCCGATGTTCTCGGCCACCAGCACCAGCACCACGGGGACGAACAGGCCCAGGACGCCCACATGGAACTCGGGGGTCTGGAACTGGGGGAGGCCCACCCAGGCTGCGGCGTCCATCTTTTCGTAGCTCACCTCGCCGCGCAGCATGGCCACGAGGTAGCCAACCACCACGCCAACGAGGATGCTGAGGCGGCCCAGGATGCCGCGGAAGAGGACGCTGACCAGGATGACGGTGGCCAGCGTGATGACGGCGGTGACAGGGGCGGCGTCGAAGTTGCTCTTTGCGGCGGGGGCGAGGTTGAGACCGATCAGCGCCACGATGGCACCGGTGACGATAGGCGGCATCAGCCGGTTGATCCAGCCCGCGCCGAACTTCTGGACAATGGCGCCCACCAGCGCCAGAGCGGCACCGGCCAGCACCACGCCGCCAAGCGCCCCGGGCACGCCGAACTGCTGCTGGGACGCCATGATGGGCGCGATGAATGCGAAGCTTGAGCCGAGGTAGCTGGGCACTTGGCCCCTGGTAATCACCAGGAAAAGGAGCGTGCCGATGCCGGAGAAGAACAGCGTGGTGGCGGGCGGCATGCCGGTGATGATGGGCACCAGGAACGTGGCGCCGAACATGGCCACCACGTGCTGCATGCCCACGCCAATGGTCAGCGGCCAGGCAAGCCGCTCATCCGGGGCCACCACGTGGCCGGGTTTGATGGACTTGCCGGTGCCGTGCAGCTTCCATTTGATTCCGAGCATGCTCATGGGCGGAGCCTTTCAAAAGGGGTGCCTCGGAGGGCAAAGATCAACTTGCTCCAGAATACCGCCGACTTTGTGGCCCGGTCCGCTGTGTTTGAGGTCACGGGCCGTCACGGGAAGAGGAATCGGCTACTTGAAGTTGCAAGTATGGAGAGACAACAAGGCCACCCCACGCAGCGGGAGGCGCAGCGAAAGGTAAGCCAATGACCATTGCCCACGAAGAAGCAGTAATCGACTCGGCCGCCGTCGATGCCATTTTCGCGCAGGCCCGCACCGCCAATTCTTTCACCGGTGAGGTAACCGAAGAGCAGGCGCAGGCCATTTATGAGCTCACCAAGTTTGGCCCCACGGCGTTCAACTCGCAGCCGCTGCGCGTCACCTACGTCCGCTCCGATGAAGCCCGCGCCACGCTCGTTGGCACCCTCTCCAACGGAAATAAGGCCAAGACCGCCTCGGCCCCGCTGGTGGCCGTCCTCAGCTACGACACCGACTGGGCCGAACAGTGGGACGCCTTCCTCCCCGGCTACAACGCTCCGAAGGCCATGTACGACGCCAACCCGGAACTGGCTGCCGCCACGGGCAACAACAACGCCCACCTGCAGGCCGGCTACTTCATCCTGGCCGTCCGCTCGCTCGGCTTCGCGGCCGGCCCCATGACCGGAGCCGATTTCGCTGCCATCGACGCCGCGTTCTTCCCCGAGGGTGACCAAAAAAGCTTCCTGGTGGTCAACATCGGCCAGCCCGCCGAGGACGCCTGGGGCGACGCCAAGCCCAAGTTCTCCTACGCGGATGTCGTCCGCACCGTCTAGGACGCTCTCTCACTTCCTGCCCGGTTTTCCCCAACGCTCTCTCACCCGTTGAGGGAGCGTTGGCCGTTAAAGCGCATTAAGTGAGAGAGCGTCTGAGGGGTGGGCTGGCTGTTGGGGTGGGGCGGGCTTTTGGGGCAGTGGCAGACTGTGGCTATGCGGAATCTCATCCTGGTGGCCTTCGTGGAGCCCGTGTCGGACGGGCTGGTTTTCCTGCGCACGCAGTGGCCCCTGCACATCACGCTGGTGAGGTTCGACGTCGACAGTGACACTGCTGCCGAACAGGTCGCCGCGGTTTCCGCACCCCACGCCGGGGCGGCCCTTGGCGCGAATCTCACCGTCGGGGAGTACGCGGGGTTCGGCCGGAACGGCTCTGTGCCCGTCAGCCTCATCCAGCCACAGAAGGACCTGCAGGTGCTGCACGAGCAGCTGGTGGCCGCAGTGGAGGGCCTCGGCGCAAGAGTCCTGACGCCGGCCCACACGATGGCCGGTTACCGGCCCCACGTGTCGCACCACGGTGACAAACGGCCGAACCCGGGCGACGGCGTCGTGCTTGACCGGATCGCGCTGGTGGACATGGCGCCGGACGGTGACCGAACCGTCCGGCGTGTCCTGCGGCTGTGGACCCGGGCCCGAACCGCTTAGGCGATCACGCCGTCCACAAGGGCCTTGGCTTCCGCCTGCACCTGCTTGAGGTGGTCCTCGCCCTTGAATGACTCGGCGTAGATCTTGTAGACGTCCTCGGTGCCGGACGGGCGGGCAGCGAACCACGCATTCTCAGTGACTACCTTGAGTCCGCCGATCGAGGCGCCGTTCCCGGGTGCTTCCGTGAGCTTGGAGATGATCGTTTCGCCGGCCAGTTCCGTTGCCGTGACGTCCGACGGCGACAGCTTGCCGAGTGCCGACTTCTGCTCCCGCGTGGCCGCAGCGTCAATGCGTGCGTAAACGGGCGCGCCGAACTGGTCCGTCAGGCCCTTGTAGAGCTGGGACGGGGACTTGCCGGTGACGGCAGTGATTTCGGAGGCGAGCAAGGCCAGCAGGATGCCGTCCTTGTCAGTGGTCCAGACGCTGCCGTCCTTTTTGTTGAAGGATGCGCCGGCCGACTCCTCGCCGCCGAACGCGCCCTCGCCGGAGAGCAGCCCGGGAACGAACCACTTGAAGCCGACCGGAACCTCCACCAGCTTGCGGCCCAGGCTCTCTGCCACGCGGTCGATGATGGAGGAGGACACCAGGGTCTTGCCCACCACGGATTCGGGGTTCCAGCCGCTGCGGTTGCGGTACAGGTAATCGATGGCGACGGCGAGGTAGTGGTTCGGGTTCATCAGCCCGCCCACCCCGTCAACAACGGGCGTGACGATGCCGTGGCGGTCCGCGTCGGCGTCGTTGCCTGTGGCGATATCGAACGCTGGCCGGCCGGAAGATGACGCGTCCGCCATGCGCTGGATCAGGGAAGCCATGGCGGCGGGGGAGGAACAGTCCATGCGGATCTTCTCGTCCCAGTCCAGGGTCATAAACGCCCACTGCGGATCAACGGTGGGGTTGACCACGGTGAGGTCCAGGTGGTGGCGTTCGCCGATTTCGCTCCAGTAGTCCACGGCGGCACCGCCCATGGGGTCCGCGCCGATGCGGACTCCGGCGTCGCGGATGGCGTCCAGGTTCAGGACGGAGGGGAGGTCGTCCACATAGCTGCTGAGGAAGTCGAATTTGCCGGTGCTGTCGGCGGCCAGCGCGTCAGCAAGGGGGATGCGCTTGACCCCGCGCAGGCCGTTCTCGAGGAGCTCGTTGGCGCGGTTGGCGATCCAGCCGGTGGCATCGGAATCGGCGGGTCCGCCGTGCGGAGGGTTGTACTTGAAGCCGCCGTCGGCCGGCGGGTTGTGGCTGGGGGTGACCACGATGCCGTCAGCCTGGGGAGCGCCGCTGCCGGCGTTCCGGTTGTAGGTGAGGATGGCGTGGCTCAAAGCGGGGGTGGGGGTGTAGCCGTGCCGGGCGTCGATGAGGACCTGGACACCGTTGGCAGCAAGCACCTCAAGTGCTGAGTTCTGCGCCGGCTCGCTCAGCGCGTGGGTGTCCTTGGCCAGGAACAGCGGACCCGTGATGCCCTGTCCCGCCCGGTACTCCACGATGGCCTGGGTGATGGCCACGATGTGCTTTTCGTTGAATGACGCCTTGAGGCTGGAGCCGCGGTGCCCGGAGGTGCCGAACGCCACGCGCTGGCCGGGATCACCGAGATCCGGGGTGATGTCGTAATACGCGTCAAGGAGCGCAGTGATGTCAACAAGGTCCTGGGGTTGGGCAACTGTACCCGCGCGGCTAGCCATGGCTACAGCATGCCAGACCCGGGCCGCAGTCAAAACGACCCGTCCATAATCCGGCCACTTTGTCCCGCCCTGTGACGGAACATCGTCATCAAACAAGTAGCCCAACTGAGTACCGGCCCGGGAAAGTACTTATATACCGGCACCTTTGCGCCCTGTTACTTTCGAAAAGTCGGACGGAATGTCCGTATGCAAAGGGCGACGGCGGGCTGCCGCCGTCGGTATTCAGTGCGGAAAGCAGGGACGGCCATGGGGGCAGGGGACGGGGCGGCGGAGCAGTCAAGGCTGGCTGCGGAACGGGTCGCGCGGCTCAAGCGCCGGCTCGACCAGGCTGAGCGCTCCACCAAAGCCTGGGACGACGGCGCCGTCGGCCACCAGGTGGTCGCGGAGAAGCTCAGTGAGCTGGTGCCGCGTGGCTGGTACGTGCTGCACGACGTCCACTGGCCCGGCCGGCCCAAAGCCAACCTGGACCATGTCCTGGTGGGACCCGGCGGCGTGGTGGTGGTGGACGCCAAAAACTGGACCGGCGAAGTCCGCGTCTCCTCCGGCGTGCTGTGGCAGGGCCGCTACGCCCGTACCCAGGCCGTGGAAGGGGCGCTCGCCCAATGCGCCGCCGTCGCCTCCGTGATGGCCCCGCCGCACCGCCGGCTGGTGCGGTCCCTGATTTGTATGGCGTCGCAACCGGATCTTTTTGGTGTGACGAACGCCGACGTGCCCGTGGCCGGGGCCGAGCGCGTGGTGGGAGCTATTGAAGCCCTGCCGCCGGTGCTGGACCAGCAGGCCGTGGCGGGTCTTTACGCACAGCTCGGCCAGCAGCTCACGCATGAGCAGGAACCGGGCATTACGGCGTTCCGCAATGTGCGGCCGGGCACGGTTGTGCGGCCGGCCGGTGCGCGCCCAGCGCCCTCGACTACCGGCGAAGAGCCGCGTCCCATCACACCCCGGCCGGCACCTGCCCGACCAGCACCTGCCCGTTCCATGCCTCCCCATTCCGCGCCTCCCCGTTCCAAGGTCCGGGGTAACGTGCCGAAGACGGTGTCGGGCGGGCGGAACCCGGAGGCCCGGCAGCACGGCGCAACGGGTGCGGGAACTCTCGCCCTCCTGGCCGTGTTCGTTATGTTCGCCGTCTACGTACTGCCTTACTGGGGGCTGTAGACCTGCCGCCGGCGGTAGGCTGGAGGGCAAGACACCCAGGGGGAAAACGTGACTGACCAGCCCGCCCACCGGCCTGAATACGAACGGCCTGACGGCAGTGCGCCGTCGGGCTTTGAACCGCCGCGCGCCGCACCACCCAGCCACCTTGGCGCGCCCTACGGCCAGCCGCCGAGTCCGTACAACCAGCCACCAAGTCCCTACGGCCAGCCGCCGAGTCCGTACAACCACACCGGGGTTCCCTACGGACAGCCCGGGTACTACGGTGTGCCCGAGCCGAAGACACTCAGTATCGCGAGCATGGTGTGCGGCATCGCCTCAGTGATCATGGGCTGGATTCTGCTCCCCCAGATCGCGGCGATCATTACCGGCCATCTGGCGCTCAAGCGCGAGCCGTCGGGCAAGGGCATGTCCATCACCGGCCTGGTGCTGGGGTACCTCTGCCTGCTGGGCTACGCCGCGTTCTGGCTGTTACTCATCATCGGGCTCGCGGTTGCCCGCAGCACCACCGGTACCACGCCCACCTTCTAAGCCGGCAGCCGACGGCGGCCCGGGCTGATGCGCCCGTGCCGCCGTCGTGCCTCCATTCGTTAGTCCCGGCGGGCGCTTCGCTGCCTGGCTGCCTGTCGCGGGGCTCCTAGCGGAGCAGTTCCACATCCGAGACGAGCTCGATGTGGGACAGCATAGCCTCCGCTGCCCCTTCCGCGTCCTGCGCCCGGATGGCCTCGGCGATCTTGCGGTGCGAGGCGAGGGACTGCTCGGGCCTGCCGGGCTGCCCGAGGGATTCCATCCGCGTTTCCAGGATCATCTCGGCAATAAACGCCATCAACTGCGCCAGCACTGCGGAGTGGGCTGCCGCCGTGATGGCCTGGTGGAACAGTTCGTCGCCATGGGCGCCGCGGTCCCCGCCGTCGATCTCCCGGGCCATGACCTGAAGGGCCTCGTCGATTGCCTTCAGGTCGGCGTCCGTGCGCCGGGCGGCGGCGAGCGCGGCAAGCTTGACCTCCAGGGTGCTGCGGGCCTCCACGATCTCCGGGAGCCGGCTCCGGTGCTCGCGCAGCCCTTTGACCACCGACGCTACGCTGGGCCGCCGCGCCAGTACGGCTCCCGTTCCGTGCTGCACGTCGATGACCCCGAGCACCTCGAGGGCCACCAGGGCCTGGGCGAGGGTGGCCCGTGAAACACCTAGGCGCTCGGCCAGGTCCCGTTCGGCCGGCAGGAGATCACCCGGCCGCATCTTGGCCGATTCGATGTAGGCGAGGATCTGCTCGACCAGCTGTTCGTAGAGGCGCGGGCGCGTCACCCGCTCCAGTCCAAGCCGTGCTGTCTTCTCCACTAAAGCCCTCGCTAAGTCGTCGGTCCATTCAGGATACAGGGCAGGTCCTATTGACAGATAGACCCACTCTCTAGGAGGCTAGTCCAGTGAGCCAGTAACCCACGTCACATTTTTCTATTCGGAGGACCAACGATGTCCGCTCCTGTTTTGTCGATCATCATCCTGGCGGCGATGTTTTTGCTCGCCACCGTTCTGCCCCTGAACATGGGCGCCCTGGCCTTCGTTGGCGCCTTCCTGCTCGGCACAGTGGTGCTGGGCATGTCCACCACTGAAATCCTCGCCAACTTTCCCGGCGGCCTCTTCCTGACCATCGTCGGAGTCACCTACCTCTTCGCCATTGCGCAGAACAACGGCACGGTGGACCTGCTGGTACGAGGTGCCGTGAACCTGGTAGGAAGCCGCGTAGCACTGATTCCGTGGGTGATGTTCGCTATCACTGCGGTCATTACTGCCGTCGGAGCCCTGTCGCCGGCCGCCGTCGCCATCATCGCCCCCATCGCGCTCAGCTTCGCCGGGAAGTACAAGATCAATCCCTTGCTGATGGGCATGATGGTGATCCACGGTGCGCAGGCGGGCGGCTTTTCGCCCATTGCCGTCTACGGCGTCACGGTTAATGGCATCCTCGCTAAAACCGACCTGAACTTCAGCCCCACGGCCCTGTTCCTGTCCAGCCTCGTCTTCAACGTCATCATCGCCGTCGTGCTTTTTGTTGTCCTGGGCGGGCGGGGATTGCTCTCCTCCCGGGTGAGCCACTTCGTGGAGCAGGCGGCAGAGGCGCGGATGGCTGTCAGCGTGGGGGGCAAGGCCGGCTCGGACGTGCCTTTCAAGGGCTTCGGCTCCGGGATGTACGGTCCCCGGGACCCGGCGGGCGACGGCGTCGCAGCCACCAAGGAGCGCTCCGAACGCATCCCGCAGCTGGTGACCATCGCCGGCCTGATCGCACTGGCCGTGATCGCCCTCGGGTTCAAGGTGGACGTGGGATTTGTGTCCATCACCATCGCCATCGTCCTCGCACTGGTTTCACCGGCAGCCCAGAAGGGCGCCATTAACAAGATCAGCTGGTCCACGGTGCTGCTGATCTGCGGCATGCTCACCTTTGTCGGCGTGCTGGAGGAAGCCGGAACCATCGAATTTGTGTCCAATGGCGTGGCCGGCATGGGCCTGCCGCTTGTCGCGGCACTCCTGATTTGCTACATCGGCGCGGTGGTCTCTGCTTTCGCCTCGTCCACGGCCATCCTCGCGGCACTGATTCCGCTTGCGGTGCCGTTCCTCTCTACAGGTGAAATTGGGGCCGTCGGTGTGATCTGCGCCCTGGCTGTGGCTGCCACCATCGTGGACGTTTCCCCCTTCTCCACCAACGGCGCGCTGGTACTCGCAAATGCACCGGAGGGTGTGGACAAGGACAAGTTCTACAAGCAGATCCTGGGCTACAGCGGCATCGTGATCGTGGTCGGACCCGTCCTGGCCTGGCTGGCGCTTGTTGTCCCCGGATGGCTTTAGCGCACCGGACCGCCCCACACTTCCCCGCCTGTTTGAGAAAAGGAACCAGCACATGAGCAGAACCGATAGCACCCAAGGCCCCCTGTCCGGCCATCTCGTTGTTGACCTGAGCCGGGCCCTGGCAGGTCCGCACGCCGGCATGATGCTGGCCGACCTGGGCGCCCGGGTTATCAAAGTGGAAAACCCCGGAACGGGGGACGACACCCGGGGCTGGGGCCCGCCCTTTGTAGGCCCCGCCGATGACCTGCAGTCCACGTACTTCATGTCCTGCAACCGCAACAAGGAGTCCATCAGCCTGGACCTGAAGAGCGCCGACGGGCAGGCGGTGCTGCGGGGGCTGCTGGAACGCGCCGACGTGGTGATCGAAAATTTCCGCCCCGGCGTTATGGACCGGCTGGGCTTCTCCCCGGCGGCCATGCACGAACTGAACCCCCGCCTGGTGATCCTCTCCATCACCGGCTTTGGCCACGACGGGCCTGAGTCGCAACGGAGCGGCTACGACCAGATCCTCCAGGGCGAGGCGGGACTGATGTCCCTGACGGGTTCCGGACCGGATGATCCCCAGCGCGTGGGTGTCCCCATCGCGGACCTGCTCGCCGGCATGAACGGTGCGTACGGGGTCCTGGCGGCCCTGGTGGAACGGGACCGGAACGGCCACGGGCAGGTGGTGCGCACCTCCTTGCTGGCGTCTTTGATCGGAGTCCACGCCTTCCAGGGCACCCGCACCACGGTGGCGGGAGAAGTTCCGCAGGCGCAGGGAAACCACCATCCCTCCATCGCCCCCTACGGGCTGTTCGCCTGCAAGGACGGCAGCGTCCAGATCAGCGTCGGCAGCGAAAAACTCTGGGCCTCGTTTGCCGCAACGTTCGGGCTTGACCCGGCGGCGCCGGGCTTTGCCGGCAACGCCGAAAGGGTGCGGAATCGCGCCGGGGTGATTGCCGCCGTCGAACGCGTCTTCGCGGACTATGGCGCCGTGGAGTTGCTGCAAAAACTGAACGACGCCGGGATCCCGGCAGGTAAGGTGCGCTCGCTTGATGAGGTGTACGCATGGGAGCAGGTAGCGTCACAGGGCCTCGTGGTGGACGTTGAACACCCGCTGCTTGGCAAGGTCAGCCTGCCCGGCCCGCCGCTGAGGTTCTTTGCGGCCGGTGACAGTGCGGAAACCACCATCACCGAGCACGACGCACCGCCGCTGCTGGACGAGGACGGCCCGGCCATTCGTGAATGGCTGGGACTGACAGCCGTTGCCGCCGGAGCGAAATAACATGCCGACGAGCGAAAAAATTCGGCACCTGAGCGCCGCCGAACTGCTGGACGCTGTGGTGGACGAAGGATCTTTCGTCTCCTGGGATTCGCCGGCGCAGGAACCGCCGCTATCGGACGAGTACTTCCGCGATCTGGCCAAGGCGCGGGAACGGAGCGGAACCGACGAATCCGTCGTCACGGGCGCAGGACTCATCCGTGGACGGCGCGTGGCGGTGATCGTCAGCGAGTTTTCCTTCCTCGCGGGCTCCATCGGCCACGCCGCAGCGCAGCGGATCGTGGCCGCCGTCGAGCGGGCCACCGCTGAGGGGCTGCCGCTCCTGGCGGGTCCTGCCTCCGGCGGCACCCGGATGCAGGAGGGGACGCTGGCTTTCCTGTCCATGGTGAAGATCACCGGGGCCGTGCGGGCACACCGGCAGGCCGGCCTGCCCTACCTGGTCTACCTGCGGCACCCCACTACCGGCGGCGTGATGGCATCGTGGGGATCCCTGGGCCACATCAACGTGGCAGAACCGGGCTCTCTCTTGGGATTCCTGGGCCCGCGGGTCTATGAGGCACTGCATGGGGAAGCGTTTCCGGCGAACGTGCAAGTGGCGGAAAACCTGTTCAACAAAGGGCTGATCGACGGTGTTGTGGAGCCGGGGGATCTTGCAGATTTGGTGGGCAGGGCGTTGGACATCCTCTGCGCCCGGAGCGGTGCCCGGCCCGAGGCGCCCGCCACGCTCGCTGTCCGGCCCGCGGCAGTTGATGCCTGGACTTCCATCGGGATCTCCCGGCGCCCCAAGCGGCCGGACCTGCGGCAACTGCTCAAGTACGGCGCCACCGATGCCCTGCCGCTGAACGGAACAGGGCAGGGCGAGAAGGATCCCGGGCTCCTGCTGGCCCTGGCCCGCTTCGGCGGACAGTCCTGCATTGTCCTGGGACATGCCCGGCCGCTGCGCAGGGATACGGCGGGAATGGGGCCCGGCTCGCTCCGGGAAGCGCGGCGCGGCATGAAGCTGGCGGAGGAGCTGCGGCTGCCGCTGCTCACGGTCATCGATACGGCCGGCGCGGCACTTTCGCAGGAAGCGGAGGAAGGCGGGCTGGCAGGAGAGATTGCGCGCTCGCTGCACGAGCTCATCGGGCTTGGGGCGCCGTCCGTTTCGGTGTTGCTCGGCCAGGGGGCCGGGGGAGGAGCCCTGGCACTGCTGCCCGCGGACAGGACCATCGCGGCGCAGCACAGCTGGCTCTCGCCGCTTCCGCCGGAAGGGGCAAGCGCCATCGTCCACCGGACCACCGCCCATGCTCCTGCCATGGCCCAGGCGCAGGGAGTGAACGTCACTTCCCTCTACGCCAACGGGCTGGTGGACCACATCGTGGATGAACGGGACGACGCGTCGCTGGAACCCCAGGACTTCTGCCGGCGGATGGCGCTCGCCATCGAGTACGAGCTGGGGTCAGTCGCCGGAACCTCGGTGCCGGAGCTCGTGGCGGCACGGTCCGCCAAGTACAGGAGCCTGGGCGCAGGCTAACCCGCCGCGGCTTTGCTGCTATCTGTTGCCGGCTTCGCGGTCCCTGCCCACCGTGCTATTTCCGCTGAGTGGACCGCGCGCGATGGGCGTTCCTCCGAAGCTGCAGGATGCGGGCACCGCCGGCCACTGCCACCAAAACTCCGCCGGTCACGCTCGCGATAAACAGCGCCATTCCCAACGGGACGAATCCTTCCAGCCCGAAGTATCTGACGGCCACCTGGTCCTGGTTCTGCAGGATGAAGATGATCAGCAGGATCAGGAGCACCAGGGCGGCCACGACGGCGGCCCAGACCACTCCGGCGCGGGTCACCCCTGGCTGGTCACCGGCAGGCCGGGGTTCAGTTGGAGTGGTACCTGCTGCCGGCCTACCCGGACTGACGCCCGTCCCCGGGCCCTGGCTCACGCCGGCTCCGGGGGCCGGGCTAACGCCCGACCCGGAGGCCGCACCATCGGCAGCAGAGGGTCCGGCTTGCGATGGAGCTTCGTCGTAGTGTCCGGTGCCAGGCTCCGGCTGCCGGTCCGGCGCGGGGGGTGGGTAGTTTCCGGTGCTCATGCTGGTTCCCTTCCTGCGGACGTGAATACTAAGCATGCTTATGGTCCCACCCTAGTAGGAGGCCTTCCTGCAGCACAACGCGGGAAGGCAGTGCGGGCCGAAAAGCGCTACGTGCCCGCGATGCGGCTGGCGTGTTCGGCTTCCTCTGGGCTCAGTTGCGCCGGACCGGCTGCGAGAAGGATCCAGCGGGCGGTGCCGCCGTCGGGAACTGCAAGGGCACCCAGCGCCAGCGCCCCGTCGATCCGGCGGCGTACTTCGCCTTCGTCCGTGGCGGCGGTTGCGAAGACGACGCGAAGAACCACAGTGTCCCCGTCCCGGGAGAAGCCGGTGTGGTGCGCGGCGAGCGGGCACGGCGGAGGGTGTTCCCAGTGTCCGCACAAGGCCACTGTGATGGCAGCACCAGGGGCGGCCGGATCCGAGGCGGCGACGTCCATCCGCAGCCTGGCTTCGTGGACGTACAGTCCCTTCACAGCTCCCGGTCCTTTCCACCACGGCTCCACTACGGCCAACAGCCGACCATCAGCAAAGCCACCGGACACTCATGACAGCGGAAGGGCCTCCGCTGGAGTCCCTTCCGCTGTTATGTGCGGTGCGGGCGTCAGACCCTCTCCTCGCTCCGTTCAGCTGACGGGGTGCGCGGCGATGGCGTCCTGCGCCAGCTCGGGAATGCCCAGAACGTGAAGTCCTGCGCCTTGACCGGCTTCTCCGGCGTTTCCACCGGGGTTTCGTGCTTCGCCTCGGGCTGGCGGTCAGCTTCTTTTCTGGTGCTCCGCCCGAAGTCCTTGTTGTAGGAATAACACATCACAGGCCTCCTCATGGTGACTGCCCTTTAATCGTCCTCCTGTTCCCCGGCGGAGTCGAGGAGTCCACCTTCTGCAGATCAGGCGCGGCCGGACATCACGTCGTCGGCATCCTGCGGCCGGTGGAACTCGCACGGCCCGTGATGCCGGAACGGCAGCAGGCAAATCCGGCCAGTGGGCAGATGCACCAGGGCGCAGCGCCCGGTCCTGGCGAGGTCCTCCCTGACATTGGCGTTGCTGAGGTCGGGCCTGCCCTGGAACATCTGGCGGGACGCTTCGCTGGAGGTGGTGGGATGTTCAGCGTTCATGCGGGCAACTCCTCATTGAGTATGGGCCTGGGGGGAGGAACGTAAACGTGCGGATCCTGCCAGTCTTCTGCATCACGGTTACGACTGCATTAAACCCGCGTTAGATCCAGGTCAACAAGCCCTCATACAAAGCCTTAATACCCCAACTGCCGGGCCACTTGCAGCAGGAGCGCCTCGGACCCCATCGGCCCTACCAGTTGGATTCCCATCGGCAGCCCGAGCCCGGGGGCGTCGCCGGTCCAATGGACGGGAATGGTGATGGCCGGGAGGCCGCACACGTTGACCATCGAGGACCACGGCGCGAATTCGCACTGCTTCCGGTAGTCGCCGTCGGCATCCCCTGCCCACTGCGCCGCCGGCCAGTGGCCGCCGCCGTGGGCCGTTCCGGTGAACCAGCCCACCGGGCGCGGCACCTGGGCGAGCGCCGGCATCAGCAGCAGGTCCCACTGCGCGTACTGCGCCACGGTGTCGCGCTGGAACTGCCGCAGGAACGCAAGGGCCTCGTTTAACTTGGCCGGGCTGCGCTGTTGGGCGCGGCGGCGGAAGGTCCGGGTCAGCGGCGCCAGCAGCGCTTCCCTGTGGGGGCTGATCCTCGCCGCGCCCACCGGCGCCGTCCAGGCGGTGGTGAACGCATCGGGGTAGCGGTTGTCGTAGCGGATGCCGGCTTCGCTGAGCGAATGGCCCGCATGCTCCAGAAGTTCCTGCCCACTCCGGAGCGCGTCCAGCGCCTCCTGCTCCGGGGTAAAAGGGAAGGTGCCTGACCAGGGGCTGTCCAAGGTGACGCCGATCCGCAGCGGTGGCGGTTCCTGGTCCACCCGCGAGAGGTAGCTGCGGTCCTGTGCGGAACCGGACGAGGGGGCCAGCGCATCCAGCATCAGGGCGGCGTCAGTGGCGCTCCGCGCCAAGGGGCCAGCCACCACCAGACGGGCCGGGTCGCCCAGGCTTTCCCCGGCCGGCACCAGCCCGCGGCCCGGCTTCAGGCCCACCAGCCCACAGGCGGCGGCCGGGATGCGGATCGAGCCGCCGCCGTCCGTACCAGGCGCGAAAGGAAGAAGGCCGGCGGCCACCGCTGCGGCGCTGCCGCCGGAGGACCCCCCGGAACTTCTGCTGGGAGCGTGGGGATTGCGCGACGGCGGCGCCACGCGGTTTTCGCTGTAGGCCGTCAGCCCAAATTCGGGCACCTGGGTCTTGCCGAGGGAGACCACGCCCGCCTCCTTCAGGAGGGCCACCAGCGGCCCGTCGCTGACGGCAGGCTTGTGGTCCAGGGCAGCGCTGCCGTGGGTGGTCACCACTTCGGCCACGTCAGTGAGGTCCTTGAACGCCAGGGGCATGCCGTGGAGGAGTGGCAGCTCATCGGGGGTGCGCGTCCGGTGCGAGTCGGCGGCGCGGGCATGTTCCATCGCCTGCTCCGCGGTCACAGTGACGAACGCCCCGAGCAGGGGATTATGCTGTTCGATCCGGCCCAGGAAATGTGCGGCCGCTTCCGTTGAGGAGACCTCGCCCTGCCGGAGGCTGTCCCGTAGCGCGAGGGCAGAGAGGTCGTGGAGCTCAGCCAAGGTACCGGGGCTCCAGGCGTTCCTCATCAGCGCCCTCGCCATCCTGTGGACCAGTGACGATGTACGCGCCCTTGCCGCGGACTTCGGCCACCGCCTCGACCAGTGCCGTGCCCCGGTAAACCAGCCCGACGCCGTCGTCCGTGCAATGTGTCTCGCCAAGCGTCCCGTCCGCCACGAGCCGGTGGACCAGCGGCCGCCTGCGCTCCTCCGAGTCGTAATGCACGCCGTTGGCAAAGGGCAGGAAGGCCAGGCCGTTTGTCACGGCGCGCAGTTCGGGTCCAAACGAATCGGTGGTGCCGCCCTGGAACCAGCAGATGGACCCGGCGGACACCCCTGCCAGGACCACCCCGCTGTGCCATGCCTTTTGCAGAATGTTTTCCAGGCCGTGGGCCCGCCATACCGCCAGCAGGTTCACCACAGAGCCCCCATTCACCCACACAACGTCCTGTTCAAGCAGGTGCGCCTCAGGATCGGACTGGTTGGGCATGGTGAAGAGGTTCAGGTGGCTGAAGTCGAACCCCGCCAGCCGCGCCGCCTCATCCATTTCGGCGTTGAACGCGCGCTGGTCACCCGCGGCGGTGCCGATATGCGTCACCTTCGGCGCCCTGCCGCTGACCCCTGAGAGTTCGACGGCGTGGTGCAGCAACCGGCCGAACTCAAGGCGGGTGCGCGTTCCGGGCTTGATGCCGCCCGACGTTGCCAGGATGGTGGGCTGCTCTGCAGGCAAGGGTTTCCTCCTCGGGTGTTTCCAGAAGCCTAACTTGCCAAACTTCCGGGCACCCGGGAGCCGAGGGCACTAGGCTTAACACTGAACCCGATCTGCCAGACAGGACTTCCCATGAGCGATTTTGATACCGTCCGCGTCAACGACCTCCCTGCCGACGCCGCCATCCTGGACGTCCGCGAGGATTACGAATGGGTGGCAGGCCACGCTGACGGGGCCCTCCACATCCCCCTGGACCAGCTGCCCGCGCGGCTGGACGAACTCGATCCGGACCAGGACCTGTACGTCATCTGCCGAACCGGTGGCCGCTCGTTCCGCGCTGCGCAATGGCTCACGGGCCAGGGGTATACCGCGATCAATGTTTCCGGTGGCATGGACCAGTGGCTTGAGGCGGGTAAGCCCCTGGTCTCGGACAACGGGCTGAAACCCCTGGTTCTCTAGCGCCTTCTTCTTCCGCTTTCCGGGCGCCCCGGCCAAGGGACGCTTTCATGCCTCTAAAGGAATGCCTATGCCTGCGCCCTCTGCCACCTATGCCTTCCTCGGGCCCGAAGGTACCTTCACCGAGGCGGCCCTGCTGAAGGTCCCGGGAGCTGCGCAGGCCGCCCGCGTCCCGGCGTCGAACGTTAATGTTGCACTGGACAAGGTGCGAGCCGGTGCAGTTGATGCTGCGATGGTGCCGATTGAAAACTCGGTGGAAGGCGGCGTCACGGCCACCCTCGACGCCATTGCCACCGGTCCGGAGCTGCGGATTATCCGGGAAGTCCTGGTGCCCATCAGCTTCGTACTGGTGGCCCGGCCGGGCGTGCGGCTGCAGGACATCCGGCGGGTCTCGACGCACGGGCACGCCTGGGCGCAGTGCCGGCTTTGGATGGATACCCACCTCCCTGCGGCTGAGTACTTGCCGGGATCGTCCACCGCGGCCGCGGCTCTGGGGCTGCTGGATGAGGGCTGCCACTATGACGCCGCCATCTGCGCCCCGCTCGTGGTCCAGGAACAGCCCGGGCTTTCCGCCCTCGCCGAGGATATCGGCGACAACCCCGGCGCCGTGACCCGCTTCATCCTGGTCAGCCGCCCCGGCATAGTGCCCGGGCGCACCGGGGCCGATAAAACCACAGTTGTGGTGCCCCTGCCCGAAGACCGCCCCGGCGCCCTGATGGAAATCCTCGACCAGTTCGCCAGCCGGGGCGTGAACCTCAGCAGGATTGAATCCCGGCCCACCGGACAGTACTTGGGGCACTACTTCTTCAGCATCGACGCCGACGGCCACCTGGGTGACGCGCGCGTGGCAGATGCCCTGGCCGGGCTCCACCGGATCAGCCCGGCCACCCGTTTCCTTGGCTCCTACCCGCGGGCGGACCACCAGGAGACCGTGGTGGAGCCGCATACTTCTGATGCTGCCTTCGCGGCAGCGCGGACGTGGGTGGCCGGGTTGCTGCCGCAAACCGGGCCGGAAAGCGGTTCCGCCGCTTCGCCCACAGCGTAGGCAATTGCGTTTCTTACCACTTCCGCGGGCTGTGGACAATGCGTATGCTTACTTGATCCACATTGGGGGATGGCCCTTAGCGAAGGGAGCGGGTCATGAGTACCAACAGCTCTGACAACGATGGCCAGGGGATGATCGTCAATCCCCGCCCCGCCGCCGACAACCAGGACTGGGACGGCGACGAGGCCGACCGGGCGGACCGCCTGCGCTTCGAAGAGGAGCAAGCCATGATCCGCGAGCAGTCCGAGGCCCGCGCCGCCGCAAAAGCCGCCGCCGAGGCACACAAGGAAGCCCACGCCTGAACGCCGCCCGCTAGACCAACGTTGCCTGCCCCTTAACCCTGATCAACAAAGAACGCGGCTCCACCTGGACGGTAACCTTGGTGGCTTCGCCTGCCGTGTCGCCGTCGAGCTGGGTGGGCATCGGCTCGGGGCATTTGATGACCGCCCTTCCCGACCTGTAAACGGTCATGATGGGCAATTTTCCGCTGTGCTTGAACATGATTTTGACGTACATCAGCACCCAGCCGATCGCACTGCGCGGACTCATCACCACCACGTCCAGCATGCCGTCATCGATCATGGCCTGCGGGATGAAGTCAATGCCGCCGGGAACCAGCCCGCAGTTGGCGAAAAGGATGCTGCGGATGTTCCGGACCTGGTCCGGGCTGCCGTCCAGCGAGATGGAGATCCTTTTCCGCCGGCCGGGCAGGTGCCGCATGCCCGCCTCCGTGTAGGCCAGCCAGCCGAACGCTTTTTTGAGGCCGGCGTTGGTATCGGCCAGGACTTCGGCGTCCATGCCGATGCCCGCGATCACCAGGAAGGCGTGTTCGGAGGAATGGCCGGTCCGGGAGTTTTCAATGCCCATCCGCGCGGTGTCGATGTAACGCTGGTGGCCGAAGAGGGCTGTCTGCACATTGCCGTGGAGGTCGTTGACGTCCAGGTCCACATTCCGCGCCAGGAGGTTGCCGGTGCCCAGCGGGATGAGGCCCATCGCGACGCCGGTGCGGGCAAGTGACTCAGCCACCACCCGGACGGTGCCGTCCCCGCCGCCCACCAGTACGACGTCGGGCGCGTGCCCCAAGGCGGCCTGCACCTGGGAAAAGCCGGGGTCCTCGGCGGTTGTTTCGTAAAAGACGGGTTCGTCCCAGCCGGCCGTAAGGCAGGCGCGCTGGATGGTGGCCCTGGCTTCGTCCGAGCGGGCTTTGATCGGGTTGAGAATCACCGCCACCCGCTGGTGGCTGAGCCCCGGCTCGTGGGCGTCTTCGCCAACGGCGCTTCGCATGTGCAGCGCCTTGAGCCTGCGCACTCCCCACCAACTGGAGACCGCGAAGGCAAGCGCCACCGCAATCAGCAGGTAGAGAATCAGGTCGCTCATGGTGGTTCAACAGTATCCCGGCGGCAGGTGCGCCGGTCCCGCATGCCGGCCGGCCGCCGTCGTACTCCTTCGGATTGGATACCCTTATGGGGTGATCGACGTAAAAGACCTCAGCGAAAACCCGGACAAGTTCCGAGCCAGCCAGCGCGCCCGCGGCGCAGACGAATCAGTGGTGGACGCGATCATCTCCGCGGACTCTGCGCGCCGGGCGGCGCTGATCCGCTTCGAAAACCTCCGGGCCGAGCAGAACGTCTTCGGCAAGAAGGTGGCCCAGGCAAAGGGCGACGAGAAAAAGGCCCTGCTGGCCGAGGTGAAGGAACTGGCCAACTCGGTCAAGGCCGCCTCCGCGGAGGCCGACGCCGCGCAGTTGAAGCAGGAAGAACTGCTGCGGACCATCCCCAACCTCATCGAGGACGGTGTTCCCGAAGGCGGCGAGGATGACTACGTGGTGGTGAAGACCGTTGGCACGCCCCGCGAGTTCCCGGACTTTGAGCCGAAAGACCACCTGGAAATCGGTGAGCTGATCGGCGCGATCGACATGGAACGCGGCGCCAAAGTATCCGGCGCGCGCTTCTACTTCCTCCGGGGCGTGGGTGCCCGGCTGGAGATGGCGCTGCTGCAGATGGCCATGGACCAGGCCATCGAAGCCGGTTTCGTTCCGATGATTACGCCCACTTTGGTGCGCCCCGAGACGATGCAGGGCACCGGCTTCGACGTAAAGCACGACGCCGAGATCTACCGTCTGGCCGAAGACGACCTTTACCTGGTGGGCACCTCCGAGGTTGCGCTGGCCGGGTACCACGCGGACGAGATCCTCGACTTCTCCGCCGGCCCCGTCCGCTACGCCGGGCAGAGCTCCTGCTACCGCCGCGAGGCCGGCTCGCACGGCAAGGACACCCGCGGCATCATCCGCGTGCACCAGTTCAACAAGGTGGAGATGTTCATCTACACCACGGTTGAAGAGGCCGCGGCGGAGCACCAGCGGCTGCTGGCGTGGGAAGAGGAGATGCTGGCCAAGTGCGAGTTGCCGTATCGCGTTATTGACACCGCGGCCGGAGACCTTGGCATGTCCGCCGCACGGAAATACGACTGCGAAGCCTGGGTTCCCACCCAGGGCGCGTACCGCGAGCTGACCTCCACCTCGAACTGCACCACCTTCCAGGCCCGCCGCCTGAACATCCGCGAACGCGCGGTGAACTCCGAGGGCGTCGCCAAGGGCACCCGCGCTGTTGCCACTTTGAACGGAACCCTGGCCACCACGCGCTGGATTGTGGCTCTCCTGGAGCACCACCAGAACGCGGACGGCTCGGTCAACGTGCCGAAGGCGCTGCAGAAGTACATCGGCGGCCTTGAGGTCCTCCCGGTCCTGCAGGTTCGTTAGCACTTTCGCGCGTTCCGGGGCTTGTTTGCGGATCCGAACCTTGAGGGTTTGGATCCGCGAACAAGCCTGGGAGCCGCAAATTCGGGCCAGCGGGGTTAACACTCACACCGGGGACAACCTGTGGGTATTAACCAACTGTTCAATAACGCTGTGGCGTGCGTCCTAGCAGGGGTTGGGGGACGTCTGCTCTACTTGATGGATGACTACGCTGACTGAAACCTCAGTCGCCGGCAACGATGACCGGCGAGAGAACGAAAACAACAACACAGACCAAAAGCTCATGGTCGCCCTGGACGTGGACGGCACCCTGGTGGACCACGACGGGCACATGTCGCCGGCCGTCCGCGAAGCGGCGCAGGCAGTAGTGGCAGCCGGGCACGAGGTGATGATCGCCACCGGCCGATCCCTCAACGCCATGCTGCCCATCATCGAGAAAATCGGCATCGAGCGGGGCTACGCGGTCTGCTGCAACGGCGGTGTGACGCTCCGGCTCCATCCGGAGTTCGAAAGCGGCTACGAGGTCATCCACAAGGCCACCTTCGACCCGGCTCCGGCGCTCCGTGCCCTTAGGGAGCGGCTTCCGTCAGCCAAGTACGCACTGGAGGACGAGGATGGCAACTTCCTGTCCACCGAACGCTTCCAGGACGCAAGCTTCGGTGTCGAGGCCGTTGGCGTGGACTTCCAGACGATGCTGGAGGCCACGGCCGTCCGTGTGGTGGTGTTCAGCACCGAAAACACACCGGAAGAGTTTACCGAGGCGATCGAGCACATCGGCCTTGCCGGGGTGACGTACTCCGTGGGTTGGACTGCGTGGCTGGACATTGCCGCTGCCGGCGTTACGAAGGCCAGCGCCCTGGAAAGCCTGCGTGGCCGCCTGGGTATCGAGCCGCATCTGACGGTTGCCGTCGGTGACGGCCGGAACGACATCGAAATGCTCAACTGGGCGGGACGGGGCGTGGCGATGGGCCAGGCCCCCGAGGAAGTGATCGCCGCAGCAGATGAGGTCACCCACTCAGTGTTCGACGACGGGGCCGCCCACGTGCTGCGCAGCCTCCTCTAAGCTGCCGGGGACTTCCGGTGCTTTTGGTTCAGACTGCAGCCATGGCGGCCTGCACAGTATTGGCCGGCCTTGCCGTTTTCCAGGCCGCCCTGGTGGGCGGTGCCCCGATTGGCAGGTTCGCGTGGGGTGGCCAGCACAACGTTCTGCCCACGGGGCTGCGGGTAGGAAGCGCGGTGTCCATCGTCCTGTACGCGGCGTTCGGATATATGGCGCTCGCCAAAGCAGGCATGGTGCCGGCCCCGGGAAACGAGACTGTCACGTCGGTGATCGCCTGGGCGTTGACAGGCTATTTCGCGCTTGGCGTGGTGATGAACGCTATATCGCGGAGCAAACCGGAGCGTGCCGTTATGACGCCGGTGGCCCTTTTCCTCGCTATCGCCTACCTGGTCCTCGCCGCCAACTGATCACCCGCCGATCGTTCACGTGAGCCCAGCGCCCAGGGGACGCCCGCCGTCGGGCAGAATGGAAAGCATGACCCTTACGACGTTCGCCCTCATCCGCCATGGACAGACTGACTGGAACGCCGAGCGCCGGCTGCAGGGATCCACTGACATTCCGCTGAACGACATTGGCCGGGCCCAGGCGCGTGACGCCGTCGACATTTTGTCCGCTTACGAGTGGGACGCCATTGTCTCCTCGCCGCTGAGCCGCGCCGCCGAGACTGCGGATGTGATCGCAGCGGGGTTGGGCCTCAGCGAGGTCCGTCGCGTGCCTGAGCTGACCGAGCGCAGCTTCGGGCCCGCGGAGGGCATGCAGGCCGGGCCGGAACTGGATGCCCTGCGCATTCCCGGTGGTTTCCGCGGCGCCGAAAGCGAGGACGAGGCCGCAGACCGCGGGCTGGCGGCGTTGGAGGCGCTGGCCGGGGAGTTCAGCGGCCGCCGGCTTCTCGTCGTCGCCCATGGGACGCTGCTCCGCGTGAGCCTCAGCCGCGCCGTCGGGAGCACCCTGAAGAGCATCGACAACGCCGTACTGAACCTTGCACACCACCACGCGATTGACGGCTGGCAGCTCGAATACTTCAACGGCGAGCCGGTGATGGCGGCCAGCCAGGGCTGAGGGTCGGCCGAAGCCCGGGCTCTCACCCAAAAAGCAGCGCGGCTCCGAGTAGGAGGGGGACGGACAGCACTGTGGTGATGACGGCCGTCGACTGGGCGAGCGTCTGGCCGACGTTATAGCGGATGGCATAAAGCACAACGTTCTGTCCCGTGGGGAGGATTGCACAGGCGACGACGACAAACGTGCTGAATTGGTCCAGGTGGAACACGAAGGCCGCCAGCACCCAGGCCAATGCCGGCTGTACTGCTGATTTAAACACCACCGCGACAGTGGTGGGCGCCAGATCGCCGGTGCCGCCGCGCAGGGTGAGCCCGTGGAGGGACATGCCGAAAATGATCAACATGAGCGGGACCGTCATCTGCGCCGCCAAGGCTATGGGGGCGAGCACAAGTTCAGGTACCTCGACCTCGAATGCGCTGAGCAGGATGCCCAGGATCGCCGCGACGGTGACGGGATTCCGGAAGGGCGTGGCGAGGACCTTCCGGACCGACAGCTTGTGTCCCTGCGGGTCGGCCAGATCGAGGATGGTGAGGGCAACCGGCGTCAGCAGGGCGAGCTGGAACAGCATGATCGGGGTGACATACGTGGCGCTGCCCAGCACGTAGGCGGACAGCGGTACGCCCAGGTTGGTGGAGTTCACTATTCCGGTGGTCAATGCACCGATGACGGTGCGCCGGGTTCCCCAGCGGCGCAGGGCTCCCACCGCGGCAAAAACAGTCATGCAAGCGACGGCGGTGATCACCGAAATCAGGCCGGTGGCACTAAGGACCTCCGTGACGTGCCGCGTGGCGATCATGGAGAACATGAGGCTTGGCAGTCCCACCGTGAACGTCAGGGCTGAAAGAACCTTGGTTCCCTGCTGCCCCAGAACGTTGTAGCGGGCCAGCAGGTACCCCGCCAACAGCACCATGCCCACAACAAAAAAGCCCTGCAGTACCCCTTCCAAGAAGGCAAACCTCAATTCCGTAACGCGTAGTTTGCCCCTGAAGCCGATCTTTAGGAGGCAAGTCCTTCGTAGCACAGCAATTGCCCTGCGTCCCGAGCCTCGTACGAATTCGCCGCTCAGAATCCGGCGGCGCAGCTCCTTTGGTGCAGGCGTCTTTGGTGAGTATCGGGGACGGCGGCACCTGAGGATCCTTCAAAATCTGGGGCTTTCCCGGCCTCTCGCCGCAGACGCGCCGAAACCAGCTACGTCCAATACTAGGGCGCATGGCCTGGCACCATTCACGCGTCGTGGGGTGAAACCATGCTCATCCGGGATGAAGCCCGGTGGTACCGAGAAGAGGACGTATCCCTGGTGATAGTGGCCGGCGAGCGAGCGATATAGGTAGGGCTCCTGGCGGCGATGGGGCGGCACCGGCCGGATGGCTGCTCGCAATCCGTGCGGTCATTACCGTCATTACCGCCGGCTTCGCCCACGGTCCCCGCAGCCGTATGGTGGAAGTCATCCCCGGCTGACGGCACGATTATTGCGGCCGGTGCGTCTATCCTGGCAGTGCTCCCCAGAGAACGGACCACGCATGCGTGAATTGAATTTCATCAGCACCGGAAAACTGGACTGGATTGAACGGAACGACCCGGAGCTGATTACTGGCGACGATGCGATCGTGCGCCCGATCGTCGTGAGCCGCTGCGACGGTGACACGCTGCCGATCCACCACCGCGTCAGCAGGGCGATGCAGGCCGGGCTGAAGGCGGGAGCAATCGATCCCGCGGTGGGAAGCATCTGTGGGCCGGTGCCGTTCCAGGGTCCTTTCGCGATCGGGCATGAGGCCATCGCCGAGGTGGTTGAAACCGGAGCGTTCGTCCAGAATCTCCGGGTTGGTGACAAAGTGGTGGTGCCCTGGTCCGTCTCGTGCGGGAGATGCGGGACCTGCCGGCGGGGCCTGACGTCAAAATGCATCACCGCCCGGGACGGACGAACCCTCGCGGCGTTCGGGTTCGGACCGGCAAGCGGCCACTATGGGGGTATGGTTTCGGACCTGTTCCGGGTTCCGTTCGCAGACCACATGCTTGTCCCGCTTCCCGTCGGGTTGGACCCGCTCCGGGTCGCAGCAGCCAGTGACAACTTGTCTGACGCCTGGCGCACCGTTGTGCCGCACCTTCGGGCCCGTCCGGGCGCGAACGTCCTGGTTTTGGGCGGTGGCGGGAAATCGATTGGCCTGTACGCGGCGGGCCTGGCAGCAGCGCACGGTGCATCGGTGGTGGATTACGTCGACTCCAGCCCGCAGCGCCGGGAAGTTGCCGCTTCGCTCGGCGCCGTCGCCCATCAGCGGTCCGGGAAACCGGCCGCCAACCCGGGCTACGACATCGTCGTCGAGGCGTCAAGCACCACCTCAGGGATCCGCAAAGCCATCCGCGCCACGGCCCCGGGCGGAATCTGCACGGCAATCGGCTATTACGTCGGCACCAATACCGGAATTCCCCTGATGCATATGTACGCCAACGACATCACCCTGCACTTGGGCGTCTCGCATCCCCGCGCCGTCCTGCCCGAACTTCTGGACTGGGTCCACAAAAACAACTTCCCCGCAGAGAAAGTCACCAGCCACTTGGCGGACTTCGACGACGCCCCCAGGGCGTACGCCGAACACACTACGAAGCTCGTCCTGCACCGCCCGGCACTCTTCCAGGCCTGAGCAGTCAGCGCACCTCGAGGATCAGGGCCAGCAAGCGGGCGGCCGCAGGCCGGGCGGCGTGTTCCTCGTTCCATTGCGCCCGGGTTACGGCTTTGCTGACTGCCTGCGTGGTGATGCCCAGTTCCTGTGCCACGGCCTTCTGTTGCCCGCGGACGCCGGGGGTCAGCAGGTCAAGGACCCGCCACTCGGCGTCCGTACGCTCACGGACGATCTGCCCCAACAGGCGGAGCACGGCCTCAGCGTCGTGGGCAACATCGGCCAGCGGGCCCTCCACCGCAACCGGAACCCGCTCCTTGCCGTTCCGCAGCCGGTCCACCGCGCGCCGGGCATAGACCAGGCCGTGGCCGGAGGCGTCCTTGATCTGGTTGGGCAGCGGTTCGTTGACAGGCCCGACGCCGATTCCCACATACCAGGAACCGCAACGCAGTGCGATCAGCGCAGCCTCCACGGCCTGGTGCGGACAGTCCACGATGCCCTGGACCTCGTCTTCCACCGACCGGTCGAAGTCCAGGCGCGCAGGAATGTGCCGCAGGTCTTTGAGCAACTGCGGCACCCGGTCACCATCGCGCCGGCTGTCCGTTTGGTTGATAGTCAGCGTGAACACTGAACCAAAGACTACCCGCTGGTAGCGCCGTCCAGGCAAGCGGGGTTGCCCCGCCCGGTACCCATCTGATCCGATGGAGCAATGGCCGCCGTTGGCGGCGACCCCGAAGTGAGGATGGTTATGACCAGCAGCATAGGGCAGGACGAACTCGAACTTGTAGACCGCTGGTGGCGCGCCGCCAACTACTTGTCGGTGGGCCAGATCTACCTTCGCTCCAACCCGCTGCTGCGCGAACCGCTGCAGGCCGAGCACACCAAATCACGCCTGCTGGGCCACTGGGGCACCACCCCCGGGTTGAACTTCATCTACGCACACCTGAACCGCGTCATCCGCCGCGACTCCGCCGAGATGCTCTTTGTGGCAGGTCCCGGCCATGGCGGCCCCGCCGTCGTCGCCAACGCCTGGCTGGAAGGGACATACTCCGAAATTTACGGCCACGTGGGCAACGACGCCGACGGCATGGCCGAGCTGTTCCGCCAGTTTTCCTACCCGGGCGGCATCCCCAGTCACGCTGCTCCCGAAAGCCCCGGCTCCATCAGCGAGGGTGGGGAGCTCGGGTACTCCCTCGCCCACGCCTACGGCTCGGTGCTGGACAATCCCCAGCTGGTGACCGCCGTCGTGATTGGCGACGGCGAGGCGGAGACAGGCCCGCTGGCGGCCAGCTGGCACTCGCACAACTTTTTGGACCCGGCCACGGACGGCGCGGTGCTGCCCATCCTGCACCTGAACGGGTACAAAATCGCCAACCCCACCATCCTGGCGCGCATGCCCGAAGCGCAGCTGGAACAGCTCCTGCGCGGCTTCGGCCACGAGCCGTACTTCGTCACCGTGAAGGACCCAAGCAACACGGGGCAGGCTCATCAGGACTTCGCCGAGGCGCTGGAAACCTGCATGGCCGGTATCCGCGCCGTCCAGGAGTCCCGCCGGACGCCGGCGGAAGGTGCAGGGGAGGCGGACGGCGAAGCGCCCCGCTGGCCCATGATCGTGCTGCGCTCGCCGAAGGGCTGGACCGGACCCCGCGAGGTGGACGGGCTGCAGGTTGAGGGCACCTGGCGGAGCCACCAGGTGCCGCTGTCGGGGGTCCATACCAATGAAGAGCACCTGCGGCTGCTGGAGGAGTGGCTCCAGGCATACCGCCCGGAAGAACTGTTCGACGGCGACGGCCGGCTCCGGCCCGACGTCGCCGAGGGGGCGCCTACGGGTGAGTTCCGGATGAGTGCCACCCCGCACGCGAACGGCGGACTGCTGCGCCGCGCCCTGAAGCTGCCCGATTACCGGGACCACGCCGTCGAGGTTGCCCGGGCGGGGACGGAGCGGGTCAGCCCGATGATCACGCTGGGTTCGTGGATGCGGGACGTCATCGAGCTGAACATGGAAACGTTCCGGCTGTTCGGCCCGGACGAGACGGCGTCGAACCGGCTCCAGAACGTCTATGAGGCCACCGACAAGGTGTGGCAGTACCGGATTGACGACGTCGACGAGCACCTTGCGCGCTCCGGCAGGGTGATGGAGGTGCTGAGCGAACACCTGTGCCAGGGCTGGCTGGAGGGTTACCTGCTGAGCGGACGGCACGGCGTCTTTAACTGCTATGAGGCTTTTATCCATATCGTTGACTCGATGTTCAACCAGCACGCCAAGTGGCTGAAGGTGCACCGCAAGCTGCCGTGGCGTCAGCCCGTGGCCTCGCTGAACTACGTGCTGTCCTCGCACGTGTGGCAACAGGACCACAACGGGTTCTCGCATCAGGACCCGGGGTTCATCGACCATGCCGTGAACAAAAAAGCCGAAGTCATCCGGGTGTACCTGCCGCCGGACGCCAACACCCTGCTGTCCGTGATGGAGCACTGCCTGGCGTCAACGGATTACGTGAACATTGTGGTCAGCGGGAAGCAGCCCTCACCCACCTGGCTTGGACCGGCCGACGCTGCCACGCACTGCCAGCGGGGGCTGGGCATCTGGGAGTTCGCGGGGTCCGAGGTCCCCGGCGAGGAGCCCGACGTCGTCCTGGCCTGCGCCGGTGACGTGCCCACAGTGGAGACGGTTGCCGCGGCGGAGCTGCTTAAGGCGGGCGCGCCCGGGTTGAAGGTCCGCGTGGTGAACGTGGTGGACCTGATGCGGCTCCAGGACGAAAGTGAGCACCCGCATGGCCTTCCGAAACGGGATTTCGACGGAATCTTCACCACGGACAAGCCCATCATCTTCGCCTACCACGGCTACCCCGCGCTGATCCACCGGCTGGCGTACCGCCGCAGCAACCAGGATGGCCTGCACGTGCGCGGCTACAAGGAGGAAGGCACCACCACTACCCCGTTCGACATGGCCATGCTGAACGGCATCGACCGGTTCCAGCTGGCCATCGACGCCATCGACCGCGTGCCGGGACTGGCGGAGAAGCACTCGCTGCTGCGGCAGGAGCTCCAGGACAGCAGGATTCGTGCCCGGGAGCACACCCGCACCCACGGGGAGGACCCGGAGGAGATCCGGGACTGGAAACTCGGCTGACCCGCCTCAGGCGGGGAGTTCGGCGAGGCCCCACAGTTTCAGTGAGGCAGCAGGATAGACCTCGGCCAGGCGCCCCGACCCGTCCCGTCCCGTGGTTGCGGACCGTGGAGTGCCGCGATTTTCGCCTGGATCACCGCGGACCTCATGGCCGGGTGCGCCAGCCGGTCAGCCGAGACGCTGAGCGGAATCAGGCCTGTCCGGGCGGTGACGAAGCGGTCCGTGTCCCGGTAGGCCAGCAAACGCCGCCCCTCGATGCCGTCGTGGGCCAGGACAGGGCCGGCGTCGAAGTTCAGGCTCCCGGTGAGGAACGGGATCAGCGCCTGCGGCCAGCCCACCGGGCAATCGATACCCGTCATATCCGTAGCGTCGGAGCGGATCGCCGCAGAACTCGAAGGGGACTTCCGGGTGCTTGCGTACGACACCTACGATCACGGCTGGCCCTCCAACTCTCCGCGGCAAGGACCGCTGGTGGACCGGCCCAACTCCTGGTTGTGGAGGACGCCGGCCACAACGCCTACTTCCAGCGCCAGGACATCCTGGTGGAAGCAGCGCGCAGCACGGTCGCCACTTCGCGGGAGCGTTGAGGCGCCCCGGGCTGCTCTGATGTGAGCCTGAGCGCCCCGGGAATCCCGCCCGTTTCGCTGACCGCATCCCCGCGGGCGAAACCGGCCCATAAGCTCCGCAGTTGCTTCCCGACGGCGTCCACGTCTTCCCAGCTTGCGCCGGCAATCAGCCCCACGCCGTCCCACGTGTTGCGGTTGCCGAACAGGAGTGGGAGATCGATGGTGTGCGCGGCACCGAAGACGTTGCCGGGGGCGTGCCAGTTCAGCACGTAGCTGTGGGCCTTACCGCCGGCCCTGACATGGCGCCGGGCGAATTTTCGCGCCGCCCAGCCATAGACGGTTTCGGTAATTACCCAATCAATGGCCCGGATCACTGCGGTTCCAGCATATGGAACGCCGGCCAGCCGGCTGAGGTAGGGGCTCCGGGGCAGGAAGAGCCGAGCCTCTTCGGACGTGTGCCCAATCAGCACCTCGATTCCTGGCGCTGACCGGTTCCACGCGGCCTCAATGTCCGATTCCTCCGGAAGGGGAGCGTGCCCGTACTGGGTGCCGAAGGGCATGGCCGCCAGCATCCCGAATTTCCGCGCCACCTGCGCAACGTGGTCCTCGCGTTCCACCACGTCCATCGCAGGGGTCTCCTCGCTGACCGCTTCGGCGGCGATGCCCATGGCGTGGTTCATCTTCGCCCTGCCGCGGGAAATTCCCAGCGGGGCGCTTTGCAGGATGGCCCGCTGGAACAGCGACGGCGCTTCAGGGGTCGCCATGAGGTGGGCGATGGCGTCGCCGCCGGCGGACTGGCCGAAAGCGGTGACCTTGCCGGGGTTCCCGCCGAAGGCATCGATGTTCCGCTGCACCCAGCGGAACGCCTCGAGCTGGTCCAGCAGGCCCAGGTTGCCCGGCCGGCCTGACCGCGTCGCCAGGAAGCCGAACAGCCCCAGCCGGTAGGTCACCGAGACCACCACCACGCGGTTTTCGGCCACCAGCACGGAGGGGTCGAAGATGGCCAGGTCGCCGGAGCCGGTGGTGTAGGAGCCGCCGTGGATCCAGACCATCACGGGCAGCTTCTCGCCCGGGGCAAGATCGGCAGGCATGGTGATGGAAAGGTTCTGGCAGTCCTCGCTGCCCGGAAGCTCACCGTAGCGGGTGCCCAGGACGTCGTCGAGGAACGGCACCGGCCCCTGCGGGCAGGCGGGGGCCGGGGAGGTCGCGGCGAAGGGTTCGGCCCAGTCCGCCGCAGGAACGGGAGCCTGAAAGCGGCCGGCAGAGGCGTAGGGGATGCCGGTGGCCCGGATGACGTCCCCGTCAAGCCAACCGGTGACGGGGCCGCAGGGCGGGGCAAAAGTTGGTGCGGAGTTCACGCACCAACCTTAAACCACCAACGCGGGGTCACTTGCGGCCCAATTCCGCTAGCGGAATGGGCGCGAAGTGACCCCGCGTTGGTGTTATGTCAGTGGCCCGTGGGCACGTAACGCTTGATGGAGGCTTCGAGTTCGGCTTCCGCGGCGGCGCGGTCGCCCCAGCCCTCGGCCTTGACCCACTTGCCCGGCTCCAGATCCTTGTAGCGGGTGAAGAAGTGCTCGATTTCCTTGATCAGGAAGTCGTTGACGTCGCTGACTTCCTGGATGTGGTCGAACCGGGCATCCACGGGGACGCAGAGGACTTTGGCGTCGCCGCCGCCGTCGTCGGTCATGTTGAAGACGCCGATGGGGCGGGACTCAACGATGACACCTGGGTGCAGGTCGAAGTCCTGCAGGAGCACCAGCGCGTCCAACGGGTCGCCGTCCTCGCCGAGGGTGTTCTCGAAGTATCCGTAGTGCGTGGGGTACTGCATGGAGGTGAAGAGGACGCGGTCCAGGCGGACGCGGCCGGTCTCGTGGTCAACTTCGTACTTGACGCGGGATCCCTTGGGGATCTCGATGGTCACGTCATGCTTCATGGAATGCTCCTCGGCAATTGCAGGGGGTTCGCGGCACACTTGACGGCTCACCAAAAGGAGTGTCCGTGCCGCCGACTATTATTGAGGATATAGCGAGAGGCCCTGGAATCAGGAACTTGTGGGGATATTTCAGGACTTGAGGACCATCACCAGCATGACCAAACCAACTGCCGCGGAACCACGGCCGGACCGTGTCCGCCACAGCGTCCAGGCCGGTGTCACGCGCCTGCGGAGGTCCTGGCCGGCGCTCTTGCTGACAGCCCTTCTGGTGGTGCTGATGGTCCCCGCGGCCCTGCTGGTGGCTCCGGGTTTCCTGGGCCCCGAGCTGCCTGCGCCCCCTCCACCAGCCCCTGCCTGGCAGCAGGCTCCGGCCAGGCTCTCACCTGAAGCAGGGCTTACCCCGCTGTCCGCGTCGGCCAGCATCCCGCTGGCGTCCAGCGTCACCGCGCAGGTGGAGCCTTTGTTGAAGGCCGACGGCGGCGGAACCTTCACGGGGCTGGTGCAGGATGCACTCACCGGGCAGGTCCTCTTTGACCGCGGCGGATCCGACAACAGGGTGCCGGCCTCCAACATGAAGCTGTTGACCGCAGTAGCGGCCCTCCGCGCCCTTGGCCCCGAGCGCCGGTTCACCACGTCCGTAAAAAGCGGTCCGGCTGCCGGGCAGGTTGTGCTCGTTGGCGGCGGCGACGTCCTCCTGGCCCCGGGCGAATCGAACGGGGAGCAGGTCATGGGCCACGCCGGCCTGGCCACGCTGGCCGTCGGGACTGTCGAAGCGCTGAAGGCCGCCGGAACGTCCGGCGAGATCAAGGTCCTCGTGGACGATTCCCTGTTCACCGGCCCGGCACTGAACCCGGTCTGGGCCGAGGGCGACGTCGCTGCCGGGGAAGTCGCGCCGGTTTACCCCTTGGCGCTGAACTCCGCCCGCTACGATCCGGCGGTTACCACCGGCCCCCGTCCGCAGGACCCGGCGATGACCGCAGCCGAGGAGTTCGCCGCCCGGCTGCGGACCGCAGCCGCGGCCGCGGGACTGACTGTGGCAGCCGCCGTCGAACGTTCACCTGTTCCTGCGTCGGCGAGCGGGGAAGAGCCCGGGAAGCCGGCAGTCCTGGCCGAAGTGGAGTCGGCCACGGTGGCCCGGCAGGTGGACCTCATGCTGCAGGCATCGGACAACTACCTTGCCGAAGTCCTGGGCCGGATGGCAGCGGTGGCGGCAGGCCATGCCGGCAGCAATGACGGCGCCACCGCAGCCGTCCGCGCACAGCTCGCCGACGCCGGGATCCCCGTCGACTCGATACAACTGGTGGATGTGTGCGGTCTGGCCACGGGCAACCAGGTCTCAGCCCGCCATTTCGCGGACGTGGTGCGGGCCATCACCACCGGCACGGACGGCAGGCTCCGCGCGGCGCTGGACGGGTTTCCGGTGGCCGGCCTCAGCGGCACATTGGACACGCGCTACCGCGATGACTCGACGGCGCGGGGCGCGGGGCTGGTCCGGGCCAAGACCGGCACCCTGAACACGGTACTGGCGCTCAGCGGCTATGTGGTGGATGCCGACGGCCGCCTGCTGGTCTTCTCCTTCATCGGCAACGGACTCACACCGGGCGCCGCGGGCAACAGGGCGGCACTTGACCGTGCCGCGACGGCGCTCGCCGCCTGCGGCTGCCGGTAGCGCTGAACGCTTTGAAGGTTCGAGCGGCCCTGGCCCGCATTACCGATGCCGGCCCGGGCCAGTTATGCGGGCGAGAGCCGGCTATGCCGGAAGGGGCCGCTGTTGCGGTGTAACCATCACGGTGCCAGCAGGACTTAGGGTCCGGCTTTCGCGATCCTGTGAACCGGCTGTGGACGTGTGTGCCGCGGTTGCGGGGGTTCGCCGGTCAGCGAACTTAAGGACGATCCGCAGCCTGCTGTGTTCTGATGGGAGCTATGGAGTCCACTGCAGGTGAGTCGTCAGCCCAAACCTTGTCCAGCCAGGCCTCGTCCCTGATCAACTGGGACCTCGCCGCCTCCACGGCTGCGCGGCTGGCTCCCGCCGGTCCGGTCCTGAACCATGCCGCCATCGGTGACGCCGTGGAAAGCCTGCGCCGGCTTGCTGATGCCTCGGTTGAGCACGTCCACGAAATCACCGGGCTGGAAGCGGCGCGGGACCTTCGGGACTCAACCGTGCTGGTGGTGGACCGTGCTTCCTGGGCCAAGGCCAACACACAAAGCTTCGCGGTGATGCTCAAGCCCGCCATGGAGAAGATGCTCGAAAACCGGCGCGGCACGTTGAGCCCCGCCGCGGCCAGTGTCAGCGGCGCCATCACCGGCAGCCAGTTGGGCGCGGTCCTGGCCTTCCTGTCCAGCAAGGTCCTGGGCCAGTACGATCCCTTTGCCGCGCTCGCCGAAGGATCCACCGCGCCGTCGGGCGGGCGCCTGCTCCTGGTCGCCCCCAACATCGTGGCCGTGGAGCGCGAACTGAACGTCACCCCCGAGGATTTCCGCCTGTGGGTCTGCCTTCACGAACAGACGCACCGGGTGCAGTTCGCGGCGGCCCCGTGGCTGCGTCACCACATGCTCGAGCAGATCGACGAACTCAGCGCCCACCTGCTGGGCAACGTTGATTCGCTGATGGAGCGGGCCACCGCCGCCGCCCGTTCCCTGAAGGACCGCACTGCCAATGGCAACACCCCCGGACGCGGTGCCATCCTGGACCTGCTGCAGGACCCGGAGGAAAAGGCCGCCATCTCGCACCTCACCGCGGTGATGAGCCTCCTCGAAGGCCACGCCAACGTGGTGATGGACGCCGTGGACGCCAGCATCGTGCCGTCCGTGAAGACCATCCGGCAGCGGTTCAACGACCGTGGCAAGGACCGGGGCGTGGTGGAAAAATTCATTCGCAGCCTGCTGGGCCTGGACGCCAAAATGCGCCAGTACTCCGACGGCGCCCGGTTCGTCCGTGCCGTGGTGGACGCCGCCGGGATGGAAGGCTTCAACCGGGTTTGGGAGTCGGCGGACCACCTGCCCACCGAACCCGAGATCCACGACGCCAAGCTGTGGCTTGAGCGGATGGGACTCTGATTGCCGGACGCGCCCCACTCCCAAAAACCTGATCACAACCCGCCTGACGTGCCCCGGCCGGCGTCGCCTTCCGCAGTGGCACCTGCGCGCAGCGGCCGGCGGCGGCCCGGAAGGCTGGCGCCCGTGGTTGGTACAGCACGCAAAATGCTTCAGGACGCCCTGGCCCAGGCCGGGTACCCGCAGCACGTCCTCGTAGCGTGCAGCGGCGGCCCGGACTCGCTGGCCCTGGCATCAGTGGCCGCCTATTTTGCCCGCCGCGGGCACGTTGGCGGCCACCCGGTAACAGTGGGGGCGGCGGTGGTGGACCACCAGCTTCAGGAGGGATCCGCCCGGGTGGCGGCGGACACGGCTCAGGTCCTGCAGGAGCTGGGCCTTGCCCCCGTGGAAGTCCGGACCGTGACCGTGGCAGGGGAAGGCCTGGGGCCGGAAGCTGCGGCGCGGGAAGCCCGGCACGCAGCACTTGAAGCCGCCGCGGCAAACCAGGGAGCGGATGCCATCCTGCTGGGCCACACTTTGGACGACCAGGCCGAGCAGGTGCTGCTGGGTCTGGCCCGGGGCTCGGGCACCCGCTCGCTGGCGGGAATGCGGCCGGCCCGCGGCATGCTGCTGCGGCCGTTCCTTGGGCTTCGCCGGGCGGACACCGAGAAGATCTGTGCAGTCGAGGAACTGAACCCTTGGCACGATCCCAGCAACTCGGACCCCGCCTTTGCCCGCTCACGGACGAGGGTGGAAGTGCTTCCGCACCTGGAGGAGAAGCTTGGCCCCGGCGTTGCGGAATCGCTGGCCCGCACCGCCTCCATCCTGCAGCTGGATGCCGACTACCTGGAGGATGTGGCGGATGCCACCTTCACGTCTTTGGTGGAGCGGAGCGGCCTGGAATTGAGCCTTCCGGAGGAGGCGTTGCGCGCCCTTGACCCCGCCATCAGGTTCCGTGTGATTGCCAAGGCAGCGGCCGACGTCGGCGGGCAGCAGCCCAGCTACCAGCGCCTTCTGGCGGCGGAAGCGCTCCTGCGGCGACAGGGCTCGGCCGGCCCGGTTGAGCTGCCCGGGGGAGTGGGCGTGTACAGGTTGTCGCTCGCGCAGCTGGAAGACGATCCGGCAGCGGACCGCCCAGCCGCGGGGGATCAGGGCGCCCCCGTTCCCCGCGGAGGCGCACGCTGTGGGAAGCTAGTATTCCGGCCTCAAAAACCGCCCGCAAAATAGTCGCACCCCGCATCTACACAGGAGCCATTGGTGGATTCAAACGACGTCCAGGCAGACCTCAAGCACGTTCTCTACAGCAAGGAGCAGATCCAGCAGCGGATCACTGAGCTCGCTGCACAGATCGACAAGGACTACGAGGGCCGCGAAATCCTCATCGTGGGTGTCCTCAAGGGCGCTGTTATGGTCATGGCTGACCTCGCGCGTGCACTGCACAGCCACATCTCCATGGACTGGATGGCCGTTTCCTCCTACGGCTCCGGCACGCAGTCCTCGGGCGTTGTCCGCATCCTGAAGGACCTGGACACGGACCTGATGGGCAAGGACGTGCTGATCGTGGAAGACATCATCGACTCCGGCCTCACACTGTCCTGGCTGAAAACCAACTTGGAGTCCCGCGGCACGGCCTCGGTTGAGATCTGCACGGCGTTCCGCAAGCCCACCGCCGCCAAGGTGGAAATCGACGTCAAGTACGTTGGTTACGACATCCCCAACGAGTTCGTTGTGGGCTACGGCCTCGACTACGCCGAGAAGTACCGCAACCTCGACTTCGTGGGCACCCTCGCGCCGCACGTCTACGAGTAGGCTGCCCGCACGCACGTGCGCAAAAACGTTGGCATCAAGGACGTGGCTGTGGCCGCGGGGGTGTCCGTCACCACCGTCTCCCACGTCCTGAACGATGCGGCCTACGCCCGGGTCAGCACCGAGACGCGGAACAAAGTCCGTACCGCCGCGGCACACCTGGGTTACGGGCCGAACCGCCTGGCGCAGGCCCTCCGCAGCAGGCGCACCGGAATGCTCGGGTTGGTCAGCGAGGATATTGCCACCACGCCGCACGCCGGACGGATCATCCTGGGCGCCGATGATGCGGCCCGGGCGCGGGGCTACACACTGATGGTCATCAACACCTCCGCCACTGCGGGCCAGGAGTCCCGTGTAGCGGACGTGGAGGCCCTGCTCGAACGGCAGGTGGACGGCATCCTTTACGCCACCATGTACCACCGGATTGTGGAGGCCCCGGCAAACCTGGGCAAGGTGCCCGCCGTCCTCGTCGATGCCGTCAGCGGCGGCGAAGGCTTCCCCTCGGTAGTCCCGGATGAGTTCGGCGGCGCCCGCACCGCCGTCGAAACCCTGCTTGCCGCCGGGCACACCCGGATCGGCTTTATCAACAACACCGCTGACGCACCCTCCACCCGCGAGCGGCTCCGTGGTTTCCGCGGGACCCTCACCAGTGCCGGGCTCGACGGCGGGGCGGCGCCTGTTGAGGCAGGCTCCTCCGACGCAAAGGGAGGCTACGAGGCCGCACGCAAAATCCTCGAAGCCGGGAACCCGCCGTCGGCCCTGTTCTGCTACAACGACCGCATGGCGATGGGTGCCTACCGCGCGGCCACCGAGCTGGGCCTAACCATTCCCGCGGACCTTTCCGTTGTTGGCTTTGACGACCAGGAACTGATCGCCGCAAACCTGCACCCCGGGCTGACCAGCATTGCCCTCCCGCACTATGAAATGGGCGCCTGGGCAGCGGAACGGTTGATTGACACGGTGGAGGCGTCCGGGCACGGCGGCGCGGCGCCGGAACCGGTACTCCTTGACTGTCCGCTGGTACCCCGTGGCTCCGTGGCCGGACCCCGGATCCAGGCCCGGAACGGGCGCTGGCCCGCGCAGCGGCTGCCACTACGCCCAGAGGGAACTTTTGCTCCACACCATGCGTGATCTACTCCGGACGGTGTATAGCTAGAAGCTGACGCAGCACCATCACGCGCGCAGACTAGTCGCCGTGCAGCACTACCAGGAGGGACGGGGCCAGCCCCCGAACAATGAAAGCTAAGAACTTCTTCAAGGGCCCGGGCATCTGGATCGTTGTCGTAATCGGCATGCTCCTGGTGGCCTTTGCAACGCTGGCTCCCGGCGGTGCCGCACGGATTGACACTGACAAGGGCCTCGAACTGCTCGCCGGCACCAATGTTGAGCAGGCAAAGATCTTTGATGGTGAAAACCGCGTTGACCTGGTGCTGAAGGAAAACTACCAGCAGGACGGGCAGGACAAAGGCAAAAGCGTCCAGTTCTTCTTTGTTGACGCCCGTGCCCAGGACGTTGTCCGGGCCGTCACCGCTTCCGCTCCCAGCGGCGGCTACACCGACCAGCCGATCGAAAGCAACTGGTTCTCCGGCCTGCTCTCCCTCCTGATCCCGGTCATCCTCCTGGGTGCCCTTTTTTGGTTCCTGATGACCCGCATGCAGGGCGGTGGTTCCAAGATCATGCAGTTCGGCAAGTCCAAGGCCAAGATGGTCAGCAAGGACATGCCGCAGGTGACGTTTGCAGATGTTGCCGGCTCGGACGAGGCCGTGGAGGAATTGCAGGAGATCAAGGAATTCCTGCAGGAACCGGCCAAGTTCCAGGCTGTTGGCGCCAAGATCCCCAAGGGCGTGCTGCTGTACGGCCCTCCGGGCACCGGCAAGACCCTCCTGGCCCGCGCCGTCGCAGGCGAGGCCGGCGTTCCCTTCTTCTCCATCTCCGGCTCTGACTTCGTGGAAATGTTCGTCGGCGTGGGCGCCTCCCGTGTCCGCGACCTCTTTGAACAGGCCAAGGCCAACTCCCCGGCCATCATCTTCGTGGACGAGATCGACGCCGTCGGCCGCCATCGCGGTGCCGGCATCGGCGGCGGCAACGACGAACGCGAGCAGACCCTCAACCAGCTGCTGGTGGAAATGGACGGCTTCGACGTCAAGACCAACGTCATCCTGATCGCCGCCACCAACCGTCCGGACGTGCTGGACCCCGCACTGCTGCGTCCGGGCCGCTTCGACCGGCAGATCGGTGTTGACGCACCGGACCTGATCGGCCGCGACCAGATCCTGCAGGTTCACGCCAAGGGCAAGCCCATGGCGCCCGGAGTGGATCTCAAAGCCGTCGCCAAGAAGACACCCGGCTACACCGGCGCTGATTTGGCGAACGTCCTTAACGAAGCCGCCCTCCTTACCGCCCGCTCCAATGCGAACTTGATTGATGACCGCGCCCTGGACGAGGCAATTGACCGCGTGATGGCTGGCCCGCAGAAGCGCAGCCGCGTGATGAAGGAACACGAGCGCAAGATCACCGCGTACCACGAAGGCGGCCATGCCCTCGTTGCGGCCGCGCTCCGGAACTCAGCTCCGGTCACCAAGATCACCATCCTTCCCCGCGGCCGGGCACTCGGCTACACCATGGTGGTCCCCGAAAACGACAAGTACTCCGTGACCCGCAACGAGCTGCTGGACCAGATGGCCTACGCCATGGGCGGCCGCGTCGCAGAGGAGATCGTCTTCCACGACCCCTCCACCGGCGCATCGAATGATATCGAGAAGGCAACGGGCACGGCCCGCAAGATGGTTACCGAATACGGCATGAGCGAACGCGTTGGCGCCGTCCGGCTGGGACAGGGCGGCGGCGAGCCGTTCCTGGGCCGCGACGCCGGCCACGAACGCAACTACTCGGACCAGATCGCCTACGTGGTGGACGAGGAAGTACGCCGGTTGATCGACCAGGCACATGACGAGGCTTACGCCATCCTCACCGAAAACAGGGAAGTCCTGGACCGGCTGGCCCTCGAACTGCTGGAACGCGAAACGCTGAACCAGATCGAGATCGCCGACATATTCCGTGACATCCGCAAACGCGACTTCCGCGAGGTGTGGCTCTCCAAGGAGACACGTCCGGTCCAGACCGCCGGGCCGGTGGAATCCCGCCTGGAAAAGGCCGAACGCGAAGCCCAGGAGGAAGCCAAGCAGGCACGCCTCGACGAGCCGCTGGACGCCCAGCCGCCGCATCCGCAGGGCGTTCCGGAAGACGCTCCGTTCCAGGGAGGGATCCCCGACTCGGGGCCTGACACCCTTCGCGGCTAAGCTTCTTACGTGACCCACTTCGACGACGACGACGTTCCCGCCTCCGCCGGATACCCGGCGGAGGGCGGCGCCCACCATTCCAAACACCTGAAGGTGGACCGGCCCCGGATCGAGGCAGCCGTCCGCGAGATTCTCCTGGCCATTGGAGAGGATCCGGACCGCGGCGGCCTCGTGGACACCCCAAAGCGGGTGGCCAAGGCCTACGCAGAGGTATTTGCCGGCCTGCATCACGACCCCGCCGACGTCCTGTCCACCACCTTCGACCTGGACCATGAGGAACTGGTCCTGGTCAAGGACATTCCCTTCTACTCCACCTGCGAGCACCACCTGGTGCCATTCCACGGGGTGGCCCACGTGGGCTACATCCCCTCGCATGACGGCAAGGTCACCGGGCTGAGCAAGCTGGCCCGGCTCGTGGACATTTACGCCCGCCGTCCACAGGTGCAGGAGCGCCTTACCACGGAGATCGTCGAAGCGATGGTCACCCACCTCAAGCCCCGTGGCGCGATCGTCGTAGTTGAATGCGAACACATGTGCATGTCCATGCGCGGTATCCGCAAGCCCGGAGCGAAGACCGTCACCAGTGCGGTCCGCGGGCAGCTTCATGACCCGGCCACCCGTGCCGAAGCCATGAGCCTCATCCTCGGAAGGTAATCATCAGACCATGGATTCACTAGCTGCAGCGCCGGGAACCGGCCCCGCAACCTCTCCACTGCCTGTCCTCCGCAAGCCGCGCCCGGTGGCGCGGTTCGAAGACCTGCCCAGCGGCCGCACCCTGGTGATGGGCATCGTCAACGTCACCCCGGATTCCTTCAGCGACGGCGGCCGGCACGCGACGGCGGATACCGCCATCGCAGCCGGCCTGCGGATGTTCTATGCCGGAGCGGACATCATTGACGTGGGCGGGGAATCCACCCGTCCCGGCGCTGAGGACGTCAGCCCCGAAGAAGAGCAACAGCGCGTTATCCCCGTGATCGAGGCGCTGGTGAAGGCCGGCGCCCTGGTCAGCATCGATACCATCCACGCTTCCACTGCCGCCGCCGCCCTGGGTGCCGGCGCGGCCATCATCAATGATGTCTCCGGCCTGACCATGGAGCCGGAGATGGCCGAGCTCGTGGCATCCTCCAAAGCCCCTTACATCCTCACGCACCGTCGCGGCGACGCCCGCACCATGAACTCCCTGGCGGAGTACCAGGACGTCGCGGGCGAAGTAGTGGCAGAACTGGCCGGCGCGCGGGACAAGCTCTACGCCGCCGGCGTCAGCCAGGAACAGATCATCATTGATCCGGGTCTGGGGTTCGCCAAGAATGACGCCCAGAACTGGGAGCTCCTGCAGAACCTGGACCGGCTGGAAAGCCTGGGCCACCGGATCCTCGTGGGCGCCTCCCGCAAGCGGTTCCTCGGCACCCTCCTGACGGTGTCCGGCAAGTCCGCCGCGCCCCAGGAGCGGGACGCCGCCACCGCAGCAATCACCGCCATCAGTGCGTCCCGCGGCGCCTGGGCCGTACGGGTGCACGACGTCGGCCCCAGCCTCGACGCCGTCAAGGTCGCCGCGCGCATGGCCACCCCAAGAACAACCCAGTAGGCCCGCCATGGACAGAATTACGCTGACCGGCGTCACCGCCGTCGGCCATCACGGCGTCTTTGATTTTGAACGCCGCGAGGGCCAGCCTTTTGTGGTGGACGCGGTGCTTTATCTGGATTTCGCCAAAGCGGCGGAATCCGATGACGTCCGGGACACCGCGCACTACGGCGAGGTGGCTCAGCGTATTGCCGGCTGGATTTCGGGGGAGCCGCTGAACCTGATCGAGGCGCTGGCCGTCCGGATCGCGGACAGCCTGCTGAGTGAATTCCGGCTCCACGCCGTGGACGTCACGGTGCACAAACCCCAGGCGCCCATCGAGGTCCCCTTTGGAGACGTGGCCGTCAGTGTCCACCGTGTCCGGAACAACGGGGAGAGACCAGCCGAGGGGGAGACGCCATGAATCCCGGCTATTCGAAAGTGGTCCTGGCCCTGGGCAGCAACCTGGGTGAACGCAACGAAACCCTGACCGAGGCGGTTGCGGACCTTGTTGATCCGCCCGAAATCCGCCTCCTCGCCGTGTCGCCGATAGTGCAGACCAAGCCCGTGGGCGGGCCCCCCGGCCAGCCCGACTTCCTGAACATGGTCATCACGGTGGAAACCAACCTCACCCCGGACGAACTGCTGGAACACTGCCAGGCGGTGGAAAACAAGCACCACCGCGTGCGGGAGGTGCGCTGGGGGCCGCGCACGCTCGACGTCGACATCATCACCTACGGCGAGCTCCGCAGCGACGACCCTGCCCTCACCCTGCCGCATCCCCGTGCGGCGTCCCGTGCCTTCGTCCTCTACCCGTGGTCGCTCATCGAACCGGCGGCCACCCTGAACGGCGAACGCATCAGCACCCTGGCCGCGCGGGCGGAGGATTTTGGCGGCCTGACCCCGTTCGACGGATTCGGCAATTTTGACGGCCTGCCCACCGCAGGGGCGGTGGAGGAACGATGAAGCCCCTCAATCCGCTGCGCCTCCTGCTGATCGGATCCATCCTGGCGGTGACTGGCTGGTCTGCCACCGTGATCACCAGCCGTTACGGCATGGCCACCCCGGTCCTCCCGCTCACGGCGCTGGCCACCATGGCCGTCATTGTGGCCATCACTCTGGTCCTCGGCATCAGGGTCCTCAAATGGCGCAACAGCAACAAACCCAACAGCACGCAAAAGAAAAGGGTGCTCGATCCCCTCCTGGCAGCCCGCACACTGGTGCTGGCCCAGGCCTGCGCCTACGCCGGCACTGTCCTGCTCGGCTGGCACGTGGGGATCTTCCTGGACCAGCTGAGGATCTGGAGCCTGCGCAGCAACCAGGGCATCACCTGGCTGGCACTGGCCATGGCCGGCGGCGGACTGGTGATGATCGTGGTGGGCCTGCTGGTTGAACGCTTCTGCAGGATCCCGCCCGAGGACGGCGACACCAACGGCGCAGACGGCAAACCGGGCCGCGCGGTACGCGGAGAAGCCACAGGGGAAGGCGAATATGCATACCGAGGCGATTGACCCGCCGGGAATCGCCTGGCAGCGGGTCTCACCCAAGTACGTCACTGTCCGGCTGGTGCAGTGGGCGCTGGGAAACCTCGCCACGCTGCTTGTCCTGTCCTTGCCCCTGCTGTTGGTGCTCCTGGACGTCTGGGCCTGGCCGCCGCTGTGGCTCGCCGGCGCGGTCCCGGCCGCTGCCTTGGTGCTCGCCATCTGGCGGCTGCTGCTGATTCCGCGCCAGGTGCGGGCCATCGGGTACGCCGAGCGGGACGACGACCTGCTCATCAGGACCGGCATCTTCTTCCAGCGCACCATGGCCGTCCCGTACGGTCGGATGCAATATGTGGACATCGGGGTTGGTCCCGTGGAACGCGGGCTCGGCCTCTGCACCCTGAAGCTGCACACGGCCTCGCCCGGCACCAACGCCCAGATCCCCGGGCTGCCGGCGGCTGAGGGCGCGCGGCTGCGTGAGCAGCTCGCTGCCCGAGGCGAAGCCAGGCTGGCAGGACTGTGACGGCAGAGGGGCCGCGTCCGGAGCTTGGGGGCCCTGTCACCGCCCCGGCCTCTGAAGGCGCCGCGCCGAACCCTCCGGCCGGGACCTCAGCCGACGGCGAATGGCTGCGGGTGCACCCGGCATCGCCTTTCGTCCGGGGCTGGGTCGCCCTGGCCGCCATTGGCTTCTTCTTTGGGCGGGATTTCTTCGAGCGGGCGCTGCAGGGCAGGCCCATCCTCGAAGACCAGTTTGCGGGCCGGGCGCCCATCCTGCTCGCCGGGGGCGGCGTGCTGCTGCTCATCGCGGTGCTGAGCTTCATCCTCACCTGGTACTTCACCAAGTACCAGGTGTCGGGAGGCTACGTCCGGGTCAACACCGGTTTCATCTTCCGGCAGCAGCGGCAGGCGCGGCTGGACCGCGTCCAGGCCATCGACATCGTCCAGCCACTGCTGGCCCGGATTTTCGGCCTGGCCGAGCTCAAGTTCGAGGTGGCCGATGCCGGGGAGTCGGCCGTCCGGCTGGCCTACCTGAAGATGGACGACGCGCGGCAGCTCCGCGCCACCATCCTGGCCCGGGCGGCAGGGGTAACCCTGGACCCGTCCCGCCCTGAGGAGCCGGCACCCGAGGCGCCGGAATATCCGGTACTGTCCGTGCCGCCGTCGCGCCTTGTCGGTTCCCTGCTGCTCAGCGAGCAGAGCATTTTCGTGGTGGCCGGCGGGGTAGCTTCAGTGGTCCTTTCCGCCACCACCGGCAACGCCGCGTTCTACCTTTACCTGATACCGGCCGCCCTCGGCCTGGCAGCCAGCTACTGGGGCCTTTTCAACAAGGGGTACAACTTCACCGCCGCCATCTCGCCCGATGGCATCCGGCTGCGGTACGGACTGCTGGATACGCAGGCGCAAACACTTCCGCCCGGCCGGATCCAGGCACTGAAAGTGGCCCAGCCGCCGATGTGGCGGGCGCTGGGCTGGTACCGGATCCACGTGAATGTGGCCGGTTACGGCGCCCTGGAGGGTGCCGGCGAGGGCTCCGGCCGGACCACGCTCCTGCCGGTGGGCCGGCTCGAGGATGTGATGTCGATCCTCGCCCTGGTGCTTCCGGACCCGGGCACGCAGCAGCCCGCCGTCGTATTCGGTGCCGGGCTCCACGGGCTGGATGCCGACGGTGGATTCGTCACCACTCCGCGCAGTGCCCGCCTCCTGGCACCGCTGGGATGGCGCCGGAACGCATTCGGTGCCACGGACACCGCCCTGCTGATCCGCTCCGGCCGCTGGTGGCGCGAGCTTGTGGTGGTGCCCCACCAGCGGACCCAGTCCATGGCACTGCACCAGGGCCCGCTGGCGCGCCGGTTCCAAGTCGCAGACCTGGTGCTCCACACCACCGCCGGGCCCGTCGTGCCGCGTCTCCGGCAGGCAGGCGTGGAACAGGCGCTGGCGCTCTTTGACGAACAGTCCGCCCGGGCCCGGCGGGCGCGGAAGCGTCAGACCACCGAACAGTGGCTGGCCCAGGTGGCACCCGGCGCTCCGGAGCTGATGCCCGGGGACACCCCGGCTCACACGCAGGAAAGCCCGGCCCCAATGCAGGAAACCACGGCTCCAACCCAGGAAGGCCAGCAGCATGGCTAAACCCGGACGCCTCGGCGTCGGAATCATCGGTGCCGGAAAGGTGGGGGCGGTGCTCGGTGCGGCCCTGCGCGCGGCCGAACACGCCGTCGTCGGAGTGTCAGCTGTTTCCGAAGCAAGCCGTGAACGGGCAGAGACCCTGCTCCCCGGCGTGCCCGTTTTGGAGGTCCAGGAGATTGTGGAGCGCTCCGCGCTGGTGCTGCTGGCGGTGCCGGACGACGCCCTGCCGGGCCTGGTGGATGGCCTTGCAAAACTGGGCTCCTGGCAGCCGGGCCAACTGGTGGCGCACACGTCCGGCCGGTTTGGGGTGGGAGTGCTGCATCCGGTGCGTGCCGCGGGGGCGGTCCCGCTGGCCCTGCATCCGGCGATGACGTTCACCGGGATGAGCCTGGACCTGACCCGACTGCTGGACTGCACGTTCGGTGTCACCGCGGATGCGGCCATGCTGCCCATCGCCCAGGCACTGGTGGTGGAGATGGGTGCGGAGCCGGTGGCCATCGCCGAAGCTGACAGGACGCTCTATCATGCAGCCCTGGCTCACGGCTCCAACCACCTCGTGACCCTCGTGGCGCAGGCTTCCGAGCTGCTCCGTGAGGTTGGGGTGGAGGCGCCGGAGCGGATGCTGGGTCCCCTGCTGCGGGCAACGCTTGAGAACGCGCTGGCCTCCGGGGAATCGGCCCTGACCGGACCCGTGGCCCGCGGCGATACGGGAACCGTTAAGGCCCACGCCCAGGCACTGCGGGAATTCGACGCCGGCGGGCAGGGGGACGTCCTCGCTGCCTACCTGGCGATGGCGAGTGCCACGGCCCTGCGCGCCGAGGGCCGCGGGCTGCTGAAACCGAACCAGCTGGGGGAGCTGCGCAAGGCCCTGGACCCGGAGGAAGACTGACAATGGCCATCAAAACCGTCACTACCGTTGCCGAGCTGCAGGCAGAAAGCGCGCGGCTCCTGACGTCAAAAGGCGGCACTTCCCAGGGCCTCGTCCCCACCATGGGTGCGCTGCACCAGGGGCACGCAGCACTGGCCCGCACCGCCGTCAAGCATAATGACGTTGTGGTGGCCACGATCTTCGTCAACCCGCTGCAGTTCGGCGACGCCACGGACCTGGACCGCTACCCGCGGACCCTGGACGCGGATATTGCCCTGTTGGAAGAGCAGGGCGTGGACCTGGTCTTTGCCCCCACGGTGGACGAGGTTTACCCGGACGGAGAGCCGCTGGTGCGGGTCACATCCGGGGTCCTTGGTGAGAAGTGGGAGGGTGCTTCGCGGCCCGGCCACTTCGACGGCGCCCTCACCGTTGTGGCCAAGCTGCTGCACTATGGAATCCCGGGGGCCGGACTGCCGGCTTCCGGAAAGTCACAGGGCGGGTTGCCTGCCTACCGGGCCTACTTCGGCCAGAAGGACGCCCAGCAGCTGGCGCTTGTGCGGCGGATGGTGGCCGACCTGAACTTCCCGGTGAAAATCGAGGCGGTGCCCACCGTCCGTGCGGCGGACGGGCTGGCCCTCTCCAGCCGCAACCGCTTCCTCGACGAGGCCGAGCGGGAGGCTGCGCTGGTGCTGTCCCGCGCCCTGCGTTTGCTGGAGGAGCGTGCAATGTCCCGCCAACCGCTTGACTTGGACTCTGCACGGGCGATGGTTGAATCCCAGCCGCTGGTGGCATTGGACTACTTTGACGTGGTGGATCCGGGCACGCTGGATCCGCTGGCCGAAAACTGCCGCGAGACCCCGTTCCGCGGGGAAGCCCTGGCGATAATAGCTGCCAAGGTGGGGCCGGTGCGGTTGATCGACAACATGCCTCTAGCTTCATAGCCTGCGGGAGACCGTGGGCCCCTGGGCGTTGACTGCAGCGGACGCTCAACATGGGGTGCTGATGGAACAGGCGAAGAAAGCCATCGCGAACACCGCAGGGATGGACATGAACGAGGCTCTCCGGCTCCTGCGGGATCACGCCCGTATGCACAACGAGGGACTGCACCCTACCGCTGGCCGCATCGGTGGCTCAGCCTGATCTTTCAACCAGGCTCATCGAATCGGCCCTCCAGCCGACCTTATCCGCGGTGGGATTCTGGATCCGGCTCGCGCCTTGGGCACTGGAATCTTTAGGCTGGCAGATCCCGGTTGTACGAGAGCTGCTCCAACAACGCCTGCTCCGGCTCACCCGGATGCCTTGCTACGCAGCGGCGCAGCCTTGCCCGTGCCAGCTCTTCGCCGGGGGACTTGTCACAGAGGACCTCGTCAATGATTTCCTGTGCTTGCCACCGCAGTGACTCGAGGGCGAGCTGGCGAATTTCGGCAGGCGTATCGCTGGACATCCAGGGGTCCGGGTCCGAGGGCACACTCTGGAACATCCGCTCTGCTGACATAGGGGCCTCCTTGCACCAATCCGATGCGGCCCTTTCGGACCGCTGCGGCGTCGTAAGCACTGCTCTAGGAGAAACATTACAGGGGGAAAGACCGGTCTGTCTCTCCCGGCGGCGGTAAACTGGAGTTGCAATGAGTTCAGAAGCGGAATTTCCACCGGCCCCGGTGCGTCTTGAACCTTCAGCCCCGCCCTCCGCGGTGGCTCCTTCACCCATGGTTTCCGAAGCGCCCGCGTCGGAAACCATGGCAGCCAAATCCGTCGCCAGGATTATGGCCGTTGCCTACGAGCTCTTCTCGCGCCGCGGCGTGCGTGACGTTGGCGTCAATGAGTTGATTGAACGGTCCGGCGTGGCCAAGGCAACTTTTTACCGGCACTTCCCGTCCAAGGACTCCCTGGTCCTGGCCTTCCTGGAACAGCGGGACAAGCAGTGGACGGTTGATGCGATCGTCTCGGAGGCGCGCCGTCGGGGAGAGACGCCCACTGAACAGCTGCTGGCCATCTTCGACGTCTTCGGGGACTGGTTCCTGCGCGAGGATTTCGAAGCCTGTTCCTTCATCAATGTCCTCCTTGAGATGGGGCCGGCCCATCCTCTGGGCCAGGCGAGCATCGATTACCTGGCCAGGATCCGTGGGCACGTCCAGGCTCTGGCTGAAGAAGCAGGGCTCGAGCGGCCGGAGGAGTTTGCCCGGTCCTGGCACATCCTCATGAAGGGCTCGATCATTTCTGCCACGGAGGGCGACATGCAGGCGGCCAAGCGGGCCCAACGGATGGCCGGCTGGCTGATCGAGCACCACCGGAGCTAGTCAGCCGAACTTCCTGGCACCACATCCTGCCCGCAGGGCTCCGCATCTCAGCCGGTAAACAGGTCCACGAGAGCGACTTCCAGAAGGCTCTTTTTCCGTTGGCTTGAACCGCGGCGCTGGGGCGCCAACACCCCGCCCGGTACGGCCCAACAGTTTCGAGCGCACAACAGCAATCTCAGCCGGATAGGTACTCCACGAGGACCTCTTCAACGAGACTCCTTTCCGCCGGTAAGGACCCGGCTGGCCAGTGGGGTGGTTCCCAGTGGTGGTGTTCGGCTTTGTAGTGTCTGCCGGTGGGTGAGGTCCAGCCGGGTGGTTCGTTCCGGGTGGCTGGTGTGGGTTTCCAGCCGCTGTGGTGTTTGAGGTGGTGGTGTTTGGGGCAGAGTTGGGCCAGGTTGCTGATGCCTGTGGTCCCGCCGTGTTGCCAGGCTTTGAGGTGGTCGGTGTCGTTGTCGGGGGAGTGGTTGTTGCATCCGGGGAAGGTGCATTTGCCGTCCCGAAGGTGCAACGCCTTTTTCATGGCGGTGGTGAGGCGGTAGTTGGTTCTTCCGATTTCCAGTGGTGCGCCGTCGCGGGGGTCGACGAGTACCCGGTAGAACGAGCTTGCGCCGTCCGCGACGAGTTTGCGGGCCATGGAGGCCGGGATGGGTCCGTAGCCGTCGAGGAGGGCGGGTTCGTCGGTGCGGCCGAGGAGTGCGAAGACCGGGACGGTGACGAGCACGTCGGCCTTGGGCGCCGGGATGTTTCCCAGGGTTGCGATTCCGTCGGTTGCCGGGGTCCGTTGGCCGCCGCCCTCTCTGCACTTTCCCCTTCGGCACTGTCCCTTTCCGGATTGTTCCTTGCTGCGGTGGCGCCTGTGTCCGTGTCGCCGACGCCGTCTCCGGTCCCGGTGCCGGCGCTACCTGCGGCCGGTGCGCTAAGGAGGAGCCTGGCGGCGATGTCGGGGCGTAGTTGGGTCATGGTCCGGGGCTCGTTCGGGCTTTGGAGGCCGCGGGCGAGGGCGGTGGTGCGGTTCCAGATGGCGCAGGCGGTGTCGCCGGGCAGGTGGAGCGAGATCCAGGCCATGCCGTCGCGGTCGGGGGTGTATTCCATCCGCCGGTCGGCGGCGCTTTTGGTGTGGCGTTTTTCGAGGGTTTCGGGGTGGTGGCGTTCGCGCCAGGTGCGGACTTTGGCGCGGAACCGGGCGGGGACGAGTTCCCCGGCCGCGGCTCCGCGGGCCGGGTTGGGTGCGTCCGGGTCGAAGAAGTGCGCTACCAGGGCCTTGGCGCCGGCGGGGTCGAGGGATTCGGTTTCGTCGGCGATGATTTTGGCGTGCTGCCAGGTGATGGTCCCGGCCGACAGGGCGGCCCTGGCCAGGGGCAGTGCGCAGAGTTGGCGGGATTGGCTGATGAACGCGCTGGCGGCGCCGGAACTGATGGTGAGGACCCCGGCGATTTCCTCGACCGCTGACATCTCGGCGTAGGTGCGCTCGTGCACGGGCGCGTCCGGTGGGGTGATGGCGTGCTGGATGTCGAGGGCCTCTGCCGCGTCCCGGGCCTTGGCCGCGGCGAGTTGTGCTTCCAGCTGCTTCACTGCCGTCATCCGTTCCAGGCGGATCTCGTACTGGCGCTGCAGCACATCCACCGCGTCACCGGCACCGGAATCCAGGGCGGCCTCTTCGAGGAACAGCACATCGAGGCCCGCGACAGAAGCATGTATGCCCTCCATCGCTGCCGGTGCGCCTCCGCCGTTTCCCATACCAACATCATCCATCGAGGCACTGACAATCTGAGTGGTTCGGTTGAGCCAGGCGAAGGCGTCGCCCAGCTACACCAGAAAAAGGCCGTGCCGGCCAGGCGAGCGGGAAGGAACAGATTCTCCGCCATCGTCGGGGGCTGCGTCCTGCGCACTCCTTTGCCCGGGAACCCAAGGTTCGCAGGCGCCGTTGTAGGCTGCCCTCCCTGCCCTCCCTGCCCTCCCTGCCCTGCCTGCGCTGCCCGCCCTGTCCTGCCCGCCTTCCGCGGAGGGCACGCCAAATAATACTCAGCTTGCTTATTACTTTCCGCTTTCCTAGGCTGGAAGCTGCCAGGCAAACAACTCCAAGCGGTCCCGGCGTGCGCCACAGGCGACGCGCGGGAATCCGTTTCAAGCGAGGAGGAAGAATGTCAGAACACAGCATCGCAGGCAAGAAGGTCGCATTCCTTTTGACCGACGGCGTCGAGCAGGTCGAGCTCACCAGCCCGTGGCAGGCAGTCAAAGATGCCGGCGGCCAACCCACCCTGGTTGCCCTCAAGAGCGGCAAGTTGCAGGGATTCAAAGGGAGTGAAAAGGGCGACACGTTCGACGTCGACCTGACAGTCGCAGAAGCAAATGCCTCGGACTTTGACGCACTGGTGCTCCCCGGCGGCGTCGTGAACGCCGACCACCTCCGCGTGGATAAGGAAGCCCAGAGCTTCACCAGGAGCTTCTTCGAACAGCACAAGCCGGTGGCTTCCATCTGCCACGGACCGTGGCTGCTCATCGAAGCCGGCGTGGTTCGGGGGCGGAACCTCACGTCCTACCACACGCTCCAAACGGACCTGAAGAATGCCGGCGCCAACTGGACGGACGAGGAAGTGGTGGTGGACCAGGGCCTGGTCACCAGCCGCAACCCGGACGATCTCCCTGCCTTTAATAACAAGCTGGTGGAAGAAATTTCCGAGGGCGAGCACGCCGGCCAAACGGCCTAGACAGCTTCGAGGGGCGGCCCGGGCTGCCCCTCCTGGCACCCACTGTTCCCTCAGGGTTAAAGAAAAATCCCGCGCGGAGGAATTACTCCAAGCGGTAGAGTGTTGGAGTCTGCAGCGGCACTGACCGCGCACCACTCACTTACACAACTCCCTGAGGGAACACGCATGTCTACAGAAGTCTCTCCGAACGCCAGCGGCCAGTCCGTGCAAGCTCCCGGAACCAAGCCCGCCGCACCGGAGAAGATGTCCCGCGAGTCGGTGACCGTCATCAGCACGCTGCTGGTGGCGACGTTTGTGGTGATCCTCAACGAAACCATCATGAACGTCGCCCTGCAGCGCCTCATGGTGGAACTCCAGGTGGACGCGCCCACGGTCCAGTGGCTCTCCACCGGCTTTATGCTCACCATGGCAGTGGTCATTCCCACCACCGGCTTCATCCTGCAGAGCCTGTCCACGCGTGCCGTGTTTATGCTGGCCATGGGCCTCTTTGCCGGCGGTACAGCCCTCGCGGCAGTGGCTCCCGGGTTTGAGATCCTGTTGCTGGCCCGCATCGTCCAGGCCGCCGGCACCGCCATCATGCTGCCATTGCTGATGACCACCATCCTCACGCTGGTGCCTTTGGCCAAACGCGGTGCCGTGATGGGCAATGTCAGCATCGCCATTTCCGTAGCGCCGGCCATGGGCCCCACGGTCTCCGGACTGATCCTCGAGCACTTCACGTGGCGCTTTATGTTTGTGTTCGTCCTCCCGGTGGCCCTCGCAGCCCTCGCCATCGGCGCGAAGTACCTCACCAACATCGGCGAGGCGGAGAAGACAAAACTTGATGCGCTCTCCGTGGTCCTCACCGTCCCGGCGTTCGGCGGCCTGGTCTACGGCCTGAGCCAGATCGGCGGCGGCCACGGCGGCCAGGCCGGCCCGGGTGCCACCGCGATTACCGCGCTGGTCATCGGCGTTGCCGGTCTCACGGCCTTTGTCCTGCGCCAGTTGCGGCTGCAGAAGGCCGAGGCCCCGCTGCTGGACCTGCGCGCGTTCAACTTCCGCATGTTCACAGTCTCAGTGCTGCTGATGGTGGTGGCCATGATGGCGCTGTTCGGCGGCGTCATCCTGTTGCCCCTCTACCTGCAGGAAGTGCGCGGCCTGGGCTCCCTGGAGACCGGCCTGGCGCTCCTTCCCGGCGGCCTGGCGATGGGCCTGCTGGGCCCGGTGATCGGCCGGCTGTTCGACAAGGTAGGTCCCTTGCCTCTTACCGTCACCGGCTCCATCCTGATGGTGGCGGCGCTCTGGCAGTTTTCAATGCTGGACGCCGGCACCTCCGTGGCATGGATCGTCACCCTTCACGTGGGCTTGAGCTTCGGCCTGGCGTTGCTGTTCACTCCGGCGTTCACCACTGGCCTGAACCCGCTTCCGCCGCACCTCTACTCGCACGGGTCTGCGATCATGAGCACCACGCAGCAGGTTGCCGGCGCCGCCGGCACCGCACTCCTGGTGTCCATCTTCGCGGTTGTTTCCGCGACGTCCGGACTTGTCGCCGGGATGAGCGCCGCGTTCCTGACGGCGACAGTCATAGCCCTCGCCGCCGTCGTACTTTCAGCGATGATGCGCAAGACCGAAGGCGACGCCGCCGCCCTCGGCGGTCACTAGCCCAACTGACTGGCAGTTAACGTCGTGAAAAACCCTTTTCGCGACGTTAACTGCGGGCTACATTCTGGGTTCAGCCAGCGTAAAAGTCCGCGAGCTCCTTGATGAGCCGGTCCGGGGCTTTGATGACGCCGTCATGTCCGTACCCGGGCAGGATGGTGTAGCTGGAGCCGGAGAGGACATCGTGGATCTGGCCGCAGGCCACCCCGAAGTAGGCCGGGCTCTTTTCGCCCACCACAATCAGGGTTTCGAGCGGCAGTTCCAGGAAGGGCTCCGCCGGCATGTCCGCGGCAATGATGGCCTTGATTTCCCGGACCCCGGTCCTCATCAGTTCGCGCTGCTGCTTGCCCTCTGATGTGCCGGCTGTGAGTTTGTTGGCAAGGGTCAGCATCGAAAGCGGCATGCGGGACGAGAAGGCACCGCCTGCTTCGAGGCCACGCTGCAGGACTGCCAGGGCGCGGTCGTCATCGCCGGCAGCGGTGGCGCGCTCGTACTCGGTGGTCCAGTCGGCTTTGACGCTGTGGTTCACGGAGACGGCAGGATCGTAGACAGCGAGCCGCTCCACCGGAAGCGTGCGGGCGGCATGGAGGGCGACGGCGCCGCCGAAGCTGTGACCGAAGACGTCCGTGCTGGACGTGTGTTTCATGACGGTGTCCAGGTCGCGGATGTCCACGTCGAGGGTGTAGTCCTCCGGCTGGGGGGAAGAAGATCCGCGGCCCCGCCGGTTGAACGTGTGGACCGGGCGGCCCAGCGCGGCGCTGAGCTTTTGGGCGAACCTGGTGTAGTCCGCAGCGGTCACCAAGGAGGGCGGCACAATAACAACGCCCGAACCGGCGGGAGCGAATTCCGCACCCGTGGAAAAGAGCTCCAGAGTGCCGCCGTCGGGGGTCCTGATGTTCTCACGCGTCATGTTCCGAGCCTAGCCGAGCAACCTGAACACGGGCACCATGACGCCGCCTGCGGCCGTGGCTGTGCGCGGTGGTTCAGCTGAGGTTCTTGATGAGCGCCGCGCTTTGTTCGCGGATGGCTTGGAGTCCGGCACCAAGACCGCACAGGATAAGCCCGGCATCCGCCGCCTGCAGCGGCGAGCCGGGTGTGGCCATCCCGTCCGCCCGAAGGTTGATCAGGGATTCGACAAGGCGGAAGGCCAGGTCGCCGGGGTTGGCTCCCAACGCGGCTGCCGGGCCGGAGGCAGGCAGCTCCGCGCCGAGCCTTCCGTACAGGTTGCGCAGGTCCTGCCGGCCCGCGAGGAAACGGGCAAAGCGTTCGCTGCGCGCTTCCGGCAGGTGGTACAGAACGCCGAGGTTCCAGCGTGCGCTGCATAGCTGCGTTCCGTCATAGAGGGCGACGGCGTGAAGCCGGCTCCCGGCCGGCCCTTCAGCTGGGGGCAGGGCTGCTACCGCCCGCGCAAAGGTCAGCCCGCTGGCCACCGTGCCCTCAAGGAGGTCTTCGAGGATGTCGTCCTTGGTCCTGAAGTGGTGATAAAGCGATGACTGCCGGATCCCCACGGCATCAGCAATGGAGCGGGTGGAGGTGTTGGCGAAGCCCTGGGTGGTAAAAAGCTCGGCAGCTGCGTCCAAAATTTCGTCGCGGGCGGTGGCGCCCGGCCGTGAGGGCTGCTGGCTGCGGGGTCGCCCTGGTCCGGCTGAAGTCACCGGTTCATTCTTGCACTCTCCGCAGAGCCGCTAATGCCTCACCGGCACGGTGAGGGGACGGAAATGAAGCCGAAACAAGATGTCTATGTGCCTTTTACAGAGGCGAAACGGTTTGGGGACATGGCGCTGGAAAACTATCACTTGACCGGTATTCCGCAGCAGGTGCTGCATTATCGGCAGGCTCCACCCCAATGCCGTTCCAGCCCCCGGAGAATCCGATGTCCTCAACCGTTCTTCCCACCGTCCATGCGGACGATGCAGACCTGACGTCCCTTGGCTACGAGCCAACCCTCCACCGGAAGCTCGGCCGCTACGCTTCCTTTGCCGCGGGCTTTTCCTTCGTCTCCATCCTCACCACCATCTTCCAGTTGTTCGCCTTCGGCTACTCGTTTGCCGGGCCTGCCTTCTTCTGGACTTGGCCGGTAGTGCTGGTGGGCCAGCTGCTTGTGGCCCTGAACTTCGCCGAACTCGCGGCCCGCTACCCGCTTTCCGGAGCGGTATACCAGTGGGCGCGGCGCGTCGGGGGCGAGGGTGTGGGCTGGTTCGCAGGATGGTTCATGGCCATCGCCCAAGTGGTCACCGCCGCTGCCGCCGCCATTGCCCTTCAGGTGGTGCTGCCCCAACTGTGGGACGGCTTCCAGGTCATGGGCGGTGACCCGGCGCTGAACACCGTCACTGGAGCGGGCAACGCGGTGATCCTCGGTGCTGTGCTCCTGGTGGCCACCACCATCATCAACTCGCTCGGTGTGAAGCTGATGGCCCACGTGAATTCGGTGGGGGTCACCTGCGAGATCGTGGGCGTTGTGGCTGTCATCCTGGCACTTATCAGCGCCGCCCAGCGTGGGCCGGAGGTTGTTGCGGACATTACGGTGCTGCAGTCTTCGGACCTCGGTGCCGTGGGAGCGTTCCTGGTGTCCGGGCTGATGGCCGCCTACGTCATGGTGGGCTTCAACTCCGCCGGTGAGCTGTCCGAAGAAACCAAGGACCCCCGCCGGACCGCCCCCCGCACCATCCTGTCCGCCCTGCTCATCTCCGGCATCGGCGGGGCGCTGATGATCATCACCGCCCTGATGGCCGCACCCAGCCTCGACGACGGCCGGCTCGCCGCCGAGGGCCTGCCCTACGTCCTTACCGCCGTCCTGGGTACCTTCTGGGGCAAGGTCCTGCTGGTGGACGTTGCCATCGCCATCTTCGTCTGCACCCTGGCCATCCAGACGGCCGGTTCACGGCTGGTGTTCTCGATGGCGCGGGACGGCAAGCTTCCTGCTTCCGCCTTACTGTCCTCTGTGCACCCCACCCGCGGCACGCCCATGTGGCCCTCGATTGTTATCGGCGCATTGGCTGTAGGCGTTCTCGCCATCAACGTGGGCAACGCGGCCCTGTTCACCACCCTGACCAGCGTCTGCATCGTGATGGTCTACCTCGCCTACCTCCTGGTCACGGTGCCGCAGCTGCTCAACCGGCTCCGGGGGGACTGGAACCGGGTTGGGCAGACCCTTCCGGCCGGACTCTTTTCGCTGGGGCGGTGGGGCTTGCCGGTCAACGTCCTGGCCGTTCTTTACGGAGCCGTGATGGTGGTCAACCTCGCGTGGCCGCGGCCCGAGGTCTATGACCCGTCCGGCGAAAACGGAATCCTCCTCTACTCCGCCCCGCTCATGGTCACCGTGGTCCTGCTCGTTGGCCTCTGGGTCCGGCGCCGGAACCTCGCAGCCAACGCCTGAGCTACTACCGCACAACAGCTTCGAAAACCCCGCTTCCGAAACAACACAGGATCGACATGACTCAAGTAACCGAGAGCCCAGTAACAGCCGGTACCGCCACGACGGCGGGCGCCCGTGCCCACGCCAGGGAGCAGCACGGCAGGACGGTGGACACCATGCGTTACGTCATGGTCGCCTCCGCCCCGGCGCACCTCACGGCAGGCCTCACTGAAAACGCCATCGCCCAGCTCACCTGGGCTGAATCCCTCGCCTTCGGCCGGTACACCACACTGAATCTGTCCCGCGGGACCAGGCTCAGGCTCACGGATACTTCCGGCGATGCCTGTGTCCACACCCTCCTCTACCGCGCCGGGTCGCTGCACGAGCGGCTCAACATCGCGGACACCGTCAAGGTCCCCTGGCAGGCATACCCAGCCGCCGGGCACCCGCTGATTTCCGACGCCGGACGCCTGATGGCCACGATCGTCGCCGACACGTCCTCCCGCCACGACGCCCTGACCGGTGCCACCACCCTCGAGGGAAATGCGGCGAAGTACGGTGCCGGCACCGCGCACAGCGGATCACCTGCTGCCCGCGAACTGCTCACTCTCGGAGCACTGAAGAGCGGCCTGGGGCCCCGTGACGTGGCGCCGTCGCTGTCTTTGTTCAAGGGCATCAATGTTGACCCGGCCGGAAGCATCACCTTCACCGGGAGCGCAGGGCCGGGTGCCGCCGTCGAGCTCCTCCTCCAGATGGACACCGTGCTGGTCCTCGCCAACACAGCGCACCCGCTGGACCTCCGCGCAGGCTTCACCGGCACCGCTGTTGACATCGTTGCCTGGCAGGCTCCGGAGGACCTCGCCGCACTGGAAGCTGGCGCCCACACGGGCCCCCTGGCTCCGGAACACCTGCAGGCGCTGAAAAACACCGAACACGACCTCACCGCTAGGAACGCCCGATGAACACCGCCATGTACACCCCGCCTGCGGCGGACGCCCGCACACTTGCCCTGGCCCCCGGCGAGGTGGTCCTTGACGAATTCGTCGAGGCCCGCGGCCCATGGTCCGCCGTCGTGGCCGCCGGAGAGGTGCTGACCATCGTGGACCTCGAAGGCAACCAGGCCGTGGACTGCCTGCTGTACGCCGCGGGCGACACCGCCGTGCGCTACTCGGCAGCCGTCACCATCGCCCGGCAGCAGTCGATCGTCCTGACCACCGGTTCCATCCTGCGGGCGGAAACGGGGGCTCCCCTGATGACAGTGGTGGCCGACGAGGTGGGCGTGCACGACACCATCGGCGGGGCCTGCTCGCAGGAGTCCAACACCCTCCGCTACGGACAGCACACCCGGGAACAGCACGCCTGCGTGGAGAACTTCCTGATCGAGGGCTCGCGCTGGGGCCTCGGCAAGCGGGACCTGGTGTCCAACATCAACTGGTTCATGAACGTCCCCGTGGACCCGGACGGCGCCCTGGGGATCGTGGACGGCCTCTCCGCGCCCGGCAAGCGCGTGGCACTGCGGGCCGAGGTGGACACCCTGGTGCTCGTCTCCAACTGCCCGCAGATCAACAACCCCTGCAACGGCTTCAACCCCACCCCCGTTCGTATGATCATCACCCGGCCGGAGGCTGACCAGTGAGCACTTTTGAAACGCAGAACCGCTTCGACACCCTGCTGATCGCCAACCGCGGCGAGATCGCCTGCCGCATCATCGAATCGGCCAGGAAGGTTGGCCTGCGCACGGTTGCCGTGTTCTCCGAAGCGGACCGGGGCGCCAAGCACGTCCGGCTGGCAGATGAGGCCGTGCTGCTGGGACCCGCTCCGGCGAAGGAGTCCTACCTCCGCGTTGAAGCGCTGTTGGAGGCGGCGAAATCCACCGGCGCGGGCGCCATCCACCCCGGCTACGGCTTCCTGTCCGAGGACGCCGCCTTCGCCGAGGCCGTCGAGGCCGCCGGGCTGGTCTTTGTGGGGCCCACCGCCGGGCAGCTGCGCATCTTCGGCACCAAGCACACAGCGCGCGACGCCGCCCGGGCGGCCGGGGTGCCGATGATCGCCGGTTCCGGGCTGCTTGAGGACGTGGACGACGCCGTTGCGGCCAGCACAGCGATCGGCTTCCCGCTGATGCTCAAAGCCACCGGCGGTGGCGGCGGCATCGGCATGACGGTCTGCCGCACCGAGGCCGAACTCGTGGAAAGCTTCCCCCGCGTTGCCCGCCTGGCAGGGGCCAGCTTCGGCACTGCCGGTGTCTTCGCCGAGCGGTATGTCGAGAACGCCCGTCACATCGAAGTCCAGATCTTCGGCGACGGCGAAGGCCGCGTTGTCAGCCTCGGCGACCGGGACTGCTCCCTTCAGCGCCGCCACCAGAAGGTGCTCGAAGAGGCGCCTGCTCCGGACCTGCCGGACGGGCTCCGCGAAGAGCTTCACCGCAGCTCCCGCGCCCTCTGCGCATCACTGAACTACCGCTCCGCCGGCACCGTCGAGTTCGTTTACGACTCCGCCCGCCAGGAAGCCTCCTTCCTCGAGGTCAACGCCCGGCTCCAGGTGGAGCACCCCGTCACCGAGGCCGTCACCGGTGTGGACCTGGTGGAGTGGATGCTCCGCCTGGCCCAGGGCGGCAGCGAAGCCGGCAGTGTTCTCACGGGAGTACCTGACAGCCTGCCGGTTTCGGGCCACGCCGTGGAAGCGCGCGTTTACGCCGAGGACCCTGCCCGCGGCTTCCAGCCCAGCGCCGGCACCATCACCAACGCCGCGTACCCGTCCGCGGAGGATGTCCGTGTAGACGCTTGGGCCGAAACCGGAACCGAAGTCTCCACCAACTACGATCCCCTCCTGGGCAAAATCATCACCTCAGGTGCAAGCCGCAACGAGGCCCTTGACCGGCTGGCCGCTGCGCTCGCCGGCACCCGGATCGACGGGATCGAAACGAACCTCGGGATGCTCCGGGCCGCCACCGGTTTGGACGTGGTCCGCAGCGTGGAACACTCCACCAGCACGCTGGACAACGTGGGCGACCCCGAACCGCGCATCACCGTGGGCCGTCCCGGCCTTCAGACCAGCGTGCAGGACTTCCCCGGCAGGACCGGCCTGTGGCAGATCGGGGTACCGCCAAGCGGCCCCATGGACGATCTTTCCTTCCGGCTCGGCAACACCGCCCTCGGCAACCCGGAAGGCGCTCCGGGCCTGGAATTCACCATGACCGGCCCCAGCCTGACGTTCACCCATGCCACCATCGTCTGCGTCACCGGAGCCGAGGTGACAGTGACAGTTGACGGGACGAAGGTACCCGCCTGGGCACCTGTCCTGGTCCCGGCGGGAGGGACGCTCGACGTCGGTACTGCCGGCGGCAGCGGGCTCCGCGGCTACATCCTGTTCCAGGGCGGCCTGGACATCCCCCAATACTTGGGCAGTGCCTCCACCTTCACGCTGGGCCAGTTCGGCGGACATGCCGGACGGGTCCTCCGCGCCGGCGACGTGCTGCGGGCACTTGCCCCGGCCACGGACAACAATGAGGCCCGGACGGCAGCAGTCCCCCTGGACAGCCGCCCCGTCCTGACCTCCGAGTGGGAACTGAGCGTGGCGGAAGGGCCGCACGGCGCCCCGGAATTTTTCCAGCGTGAAGACATCGAGGAGCTCTACGCCTCCGAGTACGAGGTCCACTTCAACTCCGCCCGTACCGGCGTCCGACTCATCGGCCCCAAGCCGCGCTGGGCAAGGACCGACGGCGGCGAGGCCGGCCTGCACCCGTCCAACATCCACGACACCGCCTACTCGGTGGGAGCGCTGGACTTCACGGGTGACACGCCCATCCTGCTCGGTCCCGACGGGCCCAGCCTCGGCGGCTTCGTCTGCCCCGTGACCGTCGTAACGGCCGACCGCTGGAAGCTCGGCCAGCTCCGGCCGGGGGACAAGGTCCGGTTCGTTCCCATCCGCGTCAGTCAGGCGCCGTCCGCCAAGGACCTCGGACCGGGCCGTCAGTTGGTGTTGCCGGGTGACGCCGGGTGGTCCGGTGGCATCTCCGGTGCCACTGCGGCAGCAGCGCCGGCATCGACTTCCGCAATCAGGGCTGCACGGGGGGATGGCGACGACGGCGTGCTGGGCCGGGTGCCGGAAAGCACCGGAAGGCCTGCGGTCACCTACCGCCGCTCCGGCGACGACAATCTGCTCGTGGAGTACGGGGAGATGGTGCTGGACCTTGGGCTCCGTGCGCGTGTCCACGCCCTGCACCAGCACATTGAACAGCTCCGGGTGCCCGGAATCGTGGACCTCACCCCGGGCATCCGCTCCCTGCAGATCAAGGTGGATCCCTCTGTTCTGTCCACCAAGCGCCTGCTGGGCCTTGTGCAGGACATTGAGGCGGCACTGCCGGCTAGCTCCGAACTGGTGGTCCCCAGCCGCACTGTCCGGCTGCCGCTGTCCTGGGACGACCCCGCCACCCGTGAAGCGATCGAGCGTTACATGGCAGGTGTCCGCGACGACGCCCCGTGGTGCCCCTGGAACATCGAATTCATCCGGCGGATCAACGGGCTGGACTCGGTGAACGACGTGTTCGACACCGTCTTTAATGCCGAATACCTCGTTCTGGGACTGGGCGATGTGTACCTGGGCGCCCCGGTGGCCACCCCACTGGATCCGCGCCACCGCCTGGTCACCACCAAGTACAACCCGGCCCGCACCTGGACTCCGGAGAACGCGGTGGGCATCGGCGGCGCGTACATGTGCATCTACGGCATGGAAGGGCCCGGTGGCTACCAGTTCGTGGGCCGCACCACCCAGGTCTGGTCGCGCTACGCGGACAGCGCCCCGTTCGAGCCCAGCTCACCGTGGCTGCTCCGGTTCTTTGACCGGATCTCCTGGTACCCCGTCAGCCCCGAGGAACTCCTGGACCTCCGCGCCGACATGGCCGCCGGACGGGGCCGCGGGGTGGAAATCGAGGACGGCACCTTCTCGCTCGCCGAGCATGAGGTTTTCCTCGAGGACAACCGCGGGTCCATCGCGGCATTCCGGGAGAAGCAGGGTGCGGCATTCGCCGTAGAACGGCAGGCATGGGCCGACGCCGGCGAGTTTGACCGCGCGGACGCGCTGGCCGCCGTCGTGTCACCGGTTGCAGACGAGGTAACGGTTCCCGAAGGCGGCTCCCTCGTGGCCGCTCCGTTCGCGGCGAGCGTCTGGAAAGTCGACGTCAAGGCCGGTGACCGGGTAGTGCAGGGGCAGCCGCTGGTCTCCCTGGAGGCAATGAAGATGGAAACAGTGCTCGAAGCGCCCTGTGACGGCGTGGTCCTGCAGGTCCTGCCGGTTGCCGGCTCCCAGGTAGTGGCAGGAGAAGCGGTGGTGGTCCTCGGGGGCCTGGATACGGACCTTGAACTGGTGCGCCAAACACAGGAACTGGAAGAGGCAGCAGTATGAACAACGTCACCACCCAGCGCGTTCAAGCCGCCCTCGCCGCCCTGGAAACCATTGACCGCCCGGAAATCTGGATCACCCTCCGCGGCGCGGAGGAGCTCCTCACGGAAGCAGCGGCCATTGACGCAGCTGCTGCCGGCGGCACTAACCTGCCGCTCGCGGGGCTCCTGCTGGCCGTCAAGAACAACGTTGACGTTGCCGCAATTCCGACGACGGCGGGGTGCCCCGGCTTCGCCTACCTCCCCGAAAGGGACGCCGAAGCTGTGGCACGGCTCCGCGCCGCCGGGGCTTTGGTCCTCGGTGTCACTAACCTGGACCAGTTCGCCACAGGCCTGGTAGGCACCCGCAGCCCGCACGGCGCCGTCCGTGACTCCCGCCGCCCGGACCATATCTCTGGCGGCTCGAGTTCCGGCTCCGCGGTTGCCGTGGCACTGGGCCTGGTGGACATCGCCATCGGGACGGACACGGCCGGTTCGGGGCGTGTGCCGGCCGGACTGCAGGGCATCGTGGGCATCAAGCCCACCCTGCATGTTGTGTCCACCGAGGGCGTGGTCCCGGCCTGCCGGTCGTGGGACGCGGTCACCATCTTTGCCCGCCACCTGTCCACCGCGGAGCTGGCCATGGGCGTGATGGCAGGAGGAGCGCGGGCATGGCCCGCCGACATCCGCCTGGCGGCGCCGGAAAAGCCCCGCATCGCGTACCCGGCAACCCTGCCGGCACTCCCGGAAGCCTGGGCCGCGGAATTCCACCGGCACGTTGGCAGGCTCAAAGCGTCGGGCGTGGATGCCCAGCCAATCGAATTTGATGCCTTCCTCGACGCCGCCCGGCTGCTGTACGACGGCGGCCTGGTGGCGGAGCGGTACGCTGCGGTCGGGGACTTCATTGAAACTGCCGACGGCGGTGCGCAGACACAGGCGGGCGTCGACCCCACAGTGGGAGGTATCATCAGGGCAGCAGGCAAGGTGCCCGCCCACGGCTACCTTGCTGACACGGCGAAGCTCGAGGCGCTGAAACAAGAGGCGATGGCGCGGGTGGAAGGTTTCGACGCCCTGCTGATCCCCACCACCCCCTTCCACCCCACCCTCGCCGAGGTGGCCGCGGACCCGGTGGGAGTGAACTCCCTGATGGGCACCTACACGAACTTCTGCAACCTGTTCGACCTGTGCGCCGTCGCTGTCCCGGCAGGTGAAGTGGACGGCGCCCAGTTTGGCCTGACCGTGGTGGGCCGGACCTTCCACGACGCCGTCGCGGCGGACATCGCACGCCTGCTCGAGGTCACCCCGGACTCTCCGGCGCTCTTCGCCGAAGGGGCGGCACAGGAAGCCCCGCACGCAGGCGACCGGCCATCGTCGTCATCCCCCTGGCCCGTGGCAGCGGGCGCAACCGCAGTCCCGCTGGTGGTGGTGGGCGCGCACCGCAAGGGCCAGCCGCTGGCGCCGCAGCTTGAAGAGCTGGGCGCCGCCTGGGACGGTCCCGTGCGGACGGCTGCCCGCTACCGGATGGTCTCACTCGACACCGTGCCGCCAAAGCCCGGGGTGTACCGCTCGGACGACGACGGCGCGGAGCTGGTGGGGGAGCGGTGGCTCGTGTCCGAAGCGGGGCTGGGGTCGTTCCTGGCCGCGCTTCCCGAACCAATGCTGCTGGGTTCGATAGAGCTTGCCGACGGTTCCAGGGCTGTTGGGTTCGCCTGCGACGCTGTGGCGGCCTCCCGCGGGGAAGACATCACCAGCTACGGCGACTGGCTGGCAGCCAAGGATGACCAGGGCCAGTCCAAGAGCCTGTGGCAGAACCTGGGGGATGCTGCGCTCGCCGGCTTCAGCCGCGGCGGGCACGCCTGACCCATCCCGTGGAGTTTTTGGGCAGTACCGTGGTGCTCCGGCGGGCGGAGGCCACGGTATCTGCCCGGAAAATCCGCCGGCTGCCCGGATGCTCAGTCCTTGAAGTACTCGGAGATGTCCGTCACCAGTTCGTTCACGGCAGCGGGGATGGAGCCATGGAACCCCTTGGGGGAGAGCTCGTAAGTACTGCCGGGGACGGCCGCGTGAAGTCGCTCCGCCGTGGCTTTGTAGTAGCTGGGGCTTTTGCCGCCGGCCATAAAATGCGTGTTTGCGGGCAGCACGCTGAAATCCCTGGCGTGGTCCGCCTCGTTGTAGGCGGCCCGCAGTTCACCAACGCCGCTGGGCATCACCTCGCGGAACATCCTGTTGACCTTTGTTCTGGACAGCAATGCCATCAACCCGGCAAGGACAGGCTCGGGGATCTTCGCCATCGCCGAACCGGGACTCGTTGCCTTTTTCATGTGGGCAAGGGCGTGGCCCACCCGGCCCTCGTTCACGGCGTCCTCGAAGCCGTCCAGCCAGTCGGTGTCGATGCTGCCATCGATGTTGACGGCGGCGTCGTACACAGCGAGCTTGTCCGGGACATAAGGCGTCCCGGTGAACTCCTGCACTGCGTTGAGGGCGACTGAGCCGCCCAGGCTGTGTCCCAGAATGTTCCTCGCACCCGTACTGTCAAGAACAGTGCGGACGTCCGCAATCTCGGTGGCCATGGAGTAATCGGCGGGCTGCTCGGAGGAGCTCCCGCGCCCGCGGCGGTCGTAGACGTCCACCGCCCACCCCTTGCCCAGGCCCTTGGCGAGCGCCACCGAAAACGGGCGGTAGATCAAGGCAGTCAGGAACGCGCCGCCGATCAGCAGCACCCGGCGTTCCCCGGGCGCGTCCTCGGTGCCGTAACTGTATAAGGCCAGGCGGCCGCCGTCGTGCGTTGGAAGTACCTGTTCTTTCACCACCCCATCCTAGGCAGCCGACCGCGACCGCCTGCGAAGCCGGGCGTGGCCAACTCCCGGTAAACTTGATGATTGTGACTTCCCAAAACACTTCCACGCCCAAGAACGCCCCGGAGCCGCTTGATGCCAGCGAGCAGATGCGGATCCGCATGGAGAAGCGCGCCAAGCTGATCGAACGCGGCGCCGAGGCGTACCCGGTGGGTGTTGAGCGGACGCATTCCCTGGCGGAGGTCCGCGAAAAGTACGCCCACCTTGAGGCGGACGACACCACTGGCGACATTGTCGGCGTCACCGGCCGCGTCGTGTTCGTGCGCAACACCGGAAAGCTGTGCTTCGCTACGCTCCAGGAGGGCGGCACCGACGGCAAGGGAACCCGGCTGCAGGCCATGCTCAGCCTCGCCAACGTGGGGGAGGAAGCGCTCGCCGACTGGAAGGCGCTGGTAGACCTCGGCGACCACGTGTTCATCAAGGGCGAGGTCATCTCCTCACGCCGCGGCGAGCTCTCGGTCATGGCCGAATCCTGGTCCATGGCTTCCAAAGCGCTCCGCCCGCTGCCGGTCCTCCACGCGGAGCTGAACGAAGAGACCCGCGTCCGCCAGCGTTACGTGGACCTCATGGTCCGCGACGAGGCACGCGAAATGGTTTACACCCGCGCCGCCATCACGCGCTCCATCCGCGAATCGCTCTTCCGCCACAACTATGTGGAAGTTGAAACGCCTATCCTCCAACTGGTCCACGGCGGTGCGCTGGCACGCCCGTTCGAAACCCACATGAACGCGTTCGACCAAAAGATGACCCTGCGCATTGCCACCGAGCTCTACCTCAAGCGTGCCGTGGTCGGCGGCATCGACCGCGTCTACGACATGGGGCGCGTGTTCCGTAATGAGGGCGTGGACTCCACCCACAGCCCCGAGTTCACCACCCTGGAGTGCTACGAGGCGTGGGCGGACCAGTTCGTGATGGCGCAGCGCATCAAGGAGATCATCCTCGACGCCGCGGACGCCGTGGGTGCCGGCCGCGTCCTGCAGACCGAGGCGGGGGAGATAAACCTCGACGGCGAATGGGCTTGGGTTTCTGTCTACCCCGGGTTGTCCGACGCCGTTGGCCAGGAGGTCACGCCGGAGACTTCGCTGGAGGTGCTGCGGGAGATCGCCGAAAAGCACGAGGTCAAGGTTGATCCCAAGTGGGACGCCGAGAAGCTGGCTGTGGAGCTCTTCGGCGAAATCGTGGAGCCCACCCTGCTGAATCCCACTTTTGTCTACGACTATCCGCCCTCTGCCCAGCCGCTGGCCCGCCCGCACCGCGAGGATGGACGGCTCATCGAGGCCTGGGACCTCATCATCGGCGGCATGGAGCGCGGCACCGCTTTCTCCGAACTGATCGATCCTGTTATCCAGCGCGAACGGCTTACCGAGCAGTCACGCCATGCAGCCGCCGGCGATGATGAGGCTATGCAGCTGGACGAGGACTTCCTGCGCGCACTGGAATACGGCGCCCCTCCCATGGGCGGCATCGGGCTCGGGATTGACCGGCTGGTAATGCTGTTCACCGGTGCGGGGATCCGCGAAACCATCCTCTTCCCGCTGCTGAAGCCTGAGGGGCACTGACCATGGAATATGTAGCAGTACTCCTGCCTTCCCTTGTGGTGGGCCTGCTCTTCTGGTTTGCCATGAAATCAATCTTCAACGCGGATAAATCCGAACGCCAGGCAGAGGCCCGGGCCCAGGCGGAAGCCGAAGCGCGTAATGCCCGGCCTGCGGACCGCCCGGGCCCGGAATCGAATAGATAAACTTCCGAACCCTACGTTTTTATCCCCAGGATCCAATTGACGCTTTGACGCGTTGCCATAAAGAGAGTCATACTTTTAGGGAAACATCCTGCTTTTCTGAAAACCGAACCCTTTCCAAAGGAAGACTTTAAATGGCACAGAAAGTAAACATCATCCTCGTTGATGATTTGGATGGGGGATCCGCAGACGAGAATGTTAAGTTTGGCCTTGACGGGGTCAACTACGAGATTGACCTATCGGCGGCCAATGCCGCCGAACTCCGTTCCTCACTGGAACGGTTTATCGGGGCTTCGCGCAAGGCTTCCGGCAGCAGCGGTCGGGCAACCCGCACCAAAGCGTCCGGCGGCAGCCGCAGCCACGATTCGGCACAGATTCGCCAATGGGCGCGGGAAAACGGCTACACGGTTAACAGCCGCGGCCGAATTCAGGCCGAAATCCAGGAAGCCTACCAAAAGGCCAATTCCTAGTTTCAGCCACAGTGTGCCAAAAGCCCTGCTTCCCGCTTTGGGAGGCGGGGCCTTTTCCGTTTCCGGCCCTGCAAAGCCGGCAGTGCCCGCAATAACGCTGCCCGGAAGCGACGTCAGGGGGCGGGGCGGATTAACGGCATAGAGGCTCTCCCTGTGCAGGCAGTCCAACCAATACAGGCGGTGCCACCAATATAGGCAGTGCGACGGCGGAGGTGCCGGCAAGGGTAGTTCGAGCCTCCCGTCAATTTCCCAACTGTTTGTCCTGTTTATCGCCGCCCCACGGCCACCCAGGCGGCGATAAGCGCGACGAGGGGGACAGGAACGCACCCAAAAACGTCAGCCGCGGGCGCGGCCAACTCCGGTGCAGGCGGCCCGTTCCCGCGGCGCGCGAAGCCCTCCTGGCCGATGATTGATACACGCGAATAAGTCACCCGGTTTCCCCCGTGGCGAACACGCTCCACAAGTATGGGCAGGCCACGTAGCATCAAAGTACGTCGTAGCTAGGAGTGTGGCGAAATGTTTGAGCGATTTACGGACCGTGCCCGTCGCGTAGTTGTGCTTGCCCAAGAAGAGGCACGCATGCTGAACCACAATTACATTGGTACCGAACACATCCTCTTGGGTCTTATCCATGAGGGTGAAGGTGTTGCCGCCAAAGCTCTTGAGTCCTTGAGCATTTCGCTCGACGGCGTTCGCGAGCAGGTGCAGGAGATTATCGGGCAGGGCCAGCAGGCGCCGTCCGGCCACATCCCCTTCACCCCACGTGCCAAGAAGGTGCTGGAACTCTCGCTGCGCGAAGCCCTCCAGCTGGGACACAACTACATCGGCACGGAGCACATCCTGCTGGGACTCATCCGCGAGGGTGAGGGTGTTGCCGCCCAGGTGCTGGTCAAGCTCGGCGCCGACCTTAACCGGGTCCGCCAGCAGGTCATCCAGCTCCTGTCGGGCTACCAGGGCAAGGAAACCACCGGCGCAGGCGTCGGCTCCGGCCAGCCCGAGGGCACGCCGGCGGGATCCGTTGTCCTGGACCAGTTCGGCCGCAACCTGACCCAGGCTGCCCGCGAGAACAAACTGGACCCGGTCATCGGACGCGAGCAGGAGATGGAACGCGTTATGCAGGTCCTCTCCCGGCGCACCAAGAACAACCCGGTGCTGATTGGCGAGCCCGGCGTCGGCAAGACCGCCGTCGTCGAGGGCCTCGCCCAGTCGATTGTCCGGGGCGACGTGCCGGAGACCATCAAGGACAAGCAGCTGTACACCCTGGACCTCGGTTCCCTGGTGGCAGGCTCCCGGTACCGCGGTGACTTCGAAGAGCGCCTGAAGAAGGTCCTCAAGGAGATCCGCACCCGCGGCGATATCATCCTCTTCATCGACGAGATCCACACCCTTGTGGGTGCCGGTGCCGCCGAGGGTGCCATCGATGCCGCGTCCATCCTGAAGCCCATGCTTGCCCGCGGTGAACTCCAGACCATTGGTGCCACCACCTTGGACGAGTACCGCAAGCACATCGAGAAGGACGCCGCGCTGGAGCGCCGCTTCCAGCCGATCCAGGTGAAGGAACCCTCCGTGGCGCACGCCATCGAGATCCTCAAGGGCCTGCGTGACCGCTACGAGGCACACCACCGCGTCACCATAACCGACGGCGCCCTCGCTTCCGCTGCCAGCCTCGCCGAGCGCTACATCTCCGACCGCTTCCTGCCGGACAAGGCGATCGACCTGATCGACGAAGCCGGCGCGCGGCTGCGCATCCGCCGCATGACCGCTCCGCCGGAGCTCAAGGCCATGGACGAGCGCATCGCCAAGCTGAAGATGGAAAAGGAGTCCGCGATTGACGCGCAGGACTTCGAAGGTGCAGCTGCGCTCCGTGACAAGGAGCAGAAGATGATCACCGAGCGTTCCGAGAAGGAACGCCACTGGAAGTCCGGCGGCATGGACGACATCTCCGAGGTGGATGAGGATCTCATCGCCGAGGTGCTGGCCAACTCCACCGGCATTCCCGTGTTCAAGCTGACCGAGGAAGAGTCCTCACGACTCCTGAAGATGGAAGACGAACTGCACAAGCGCGTGGTGGGCCAGGACGAGGCCATCAAGGCCCTGTCCCAGGCAATCCGGCGCACCCGTGCAGGACTCAAGGACCCCAAGCGTCCGGGTGGCTCGTTCATCTTCGCCGGCCCCACCGGCGTCGGCAAGACCGAGCTCGCCAAGGCACTTGCGGAGTTCCTGTTCGGTGAAGAGGACGCCCTCATCACCCTGGACATGTCGGAGTACTCCGAGAAGCACACCGTCTCGCGGCTCTTCGGTGCCCCTCCGGGCTACGTGGGCTACGAGGAAGGCGGCCAGCTGACCGAGAAGGTCCGGCGCCGTCCGTTCTCCGTGGTGCTGTTCGACGAAGTGGAGAAGGCCCACGCGGACCTCTTCAACTCGCTGCTGCAGATCCTGGAAGACGGCCGCCTGACCGACTCCCAGGGCCGGGTGGTGGACTTCAAGAACACCGTGATCATCATGACCACCAACCTGGGCACCCGGGACATCTCCAAGAGTGTGGCCACGGGGTTCCAGTCCGGCACCGACACGCAAACCGGCTACAACCGTATGCGCGCCCGTGTCACCGAGGAGCTCAAGCAGCACTTCCGCCCCGAGTTCCTGAACCGTGTGGATGACGTTGTGGTGTTCCCGCAGCTCACCCAGGACGAGATCATCGAGATCGTGGACATGTTCGTTGGACGTCTGGAAAAGCGCCTCAAGGACAAGGACATGGGCATCGAACTCACGCCCAAGGCCAAGGTGCTCCTCGCGACCCGCGGATACGATCCCGCCATGGGTGCCCGGCCGTTGCGCCGCACCATCCAGCGCGAGATCGAGGACCAGCTGTCAGAGAAGATCCTCTTCGGCGAGATCCACGCCGGCGATATCGTCGTAGTGGACGTGGAAGGCGACGGCGACGACGCCAAGTTCACGTTCGCCGGTAACGCCAAGCCGCGCATCCCGGAAATCGCCCCGAGCGTCTAGGTACCACCACGAAGGCCCCGCCCGTTCCTTGGAGCAGGCGGGGCCTTCGTTTTGCCCGCAGTCCCGTCCAAAGGCAGCCGCGGCCTCAACCAGGAACGTTGCTTTTGCCCTGTCGCCGGACAGGTGGTTGTGAGGCGGGACACACTTCGGGTTGAATCGGGGGCATGGCTAATCAGAACCCGGTGATCCCGGACGAGCAACCTTTGACCCCCTTCCATGATCTGGACCACTACCTCTCCATCCCCCGGGTGAGTGGGCTGGCGATGAGCCCCGATGGCCGTCGGCTGGTCACTACCGTTGCCACTCTCAACGGCAAGGGAACCGAATTCGGTACGGCCCTGTGGGAACTCGATCCTGCAGGGCAGAAGCACGCGCGCCGCATCACCCGCAGCGCCAAGGGTGAGGCGGGGGCGGCGTTTGCGGCCAACGGTGACGTCTACTTCACCTCCGCCCGGCCCGATCCCGACAGTCCCGAGGGCGAGCCCGTCAGCGCCCTCTGGCTCCTGCCCGCCGATGGCGGCGAGGCGCGGGTGGTGCTGAACCGGCCCGGCGGCATCAGTGCCGTACGGACAGCCATAACGGCCGGCGCCACCTTCGTTGTCGCGGACGTCCTGGCGGGCTCTGCCAACGAAGATGACGACGCCGAACGGCGGAAGTCACGCAAGGACAACAAAGTTTCCGCAATCCTGCACAGCGAATATCCGGTGCGGTACTGGGATGCGGACCTTGGGCCCGGCCAGCCGCGGATCTTCGCGGTCGAGCCCGGGGAGGAGAAGGATCCCGGCAAACCCGTTACCGTGGACGCCACGGCGCCCCTGGCCCTCCGGAACCTCACTCCTGATGCGGGTGCGCGGCTGCGGGAGGCGGAAATTGCCGTCAGCCCCGACGGCCGGACCATATACGCGAGCTACACCAAACCGCTTGCCAAAGCGGACAGCAGATCCGTCCTGGTGGCCATCGATGTGGCCACCGGCGACACCAGGGTGCTCCTGGACCACGAGGACATGAGCTACTTCCCCGGTCCGGTCAGTCCGGACGGCAACACCCTGCTGGTGGCGAGCGAGAGCGACACCACCCCGCACCAGGCGCCGCAGGTCAAGCTGCACCTCCTCGATGTCTCCTCGGCGTCCACGTCCGGCGCTGGCCAATTGACACCCCTGGCACACGACTGGGACCGCTGGGCCAAGCCGGCGGCCTGGCTGCCCGACGGTTCCGCCGTCCTGGTCACGGCGGACGACGACGGCGCGTCGCCGGTCTTCCGCATCAGCGTTCCGGCATCTGCCGCGGAGGTGAGCGTCACCCGGGTGACGCAGGACGCTGCGGCCTACACCGACGTCGTGGTGTCGCCTGAGGGGCGCAGCGCCTACGCGCTGCGCAGTTCCTATGAGTTCCCACCGGAAGTTGTACGCATAGACTTCCACACCGGGGAAGCCACCCGGCTGCCGGCCCCGGCGGAACGGCCCACCCGTCCGGGCAGGCTGGAGCGGATTGCGGCGACTGCGGCGGACGGCTCACGCGTCCCGGCGTACCTTGCGCTCCCGGAGGGGGCGTCCGCGGACTCCCCGGCACCCATGCTGCTTTGGATCCATGGCGGACCGCTGGCATCCTGGAACGCCTGGACCTGGCGCTGGAACCCCTGGCTGCTGACCGCCAAGGGGTACGCCGTCCTGCTGCCCGATCCTGCCCTCTCCACCGGCTACGGCCAAAATTACCTCCAACGCGGCTGGGGCGCCTGGGGTAGAGCTCCGTTCACCGACCTGATGGCCGTGACTGATGCCGCCGTCGACCGCCCTGATATTGACGCGGACCGGACCGCAGCCATGGGCGGCTCCTTCGGCGGCTACATGGCCAACTGGGTCGCCGGGCAGACTGACAGGTTCAAAGCCATAGTGACGCACGCGAGCCTATGGGCGCTGGACCAGTTCGGCCCCACCACGGATGTTTCGCAGTACTGGCTGAAGGAAATGACAGAGGAGATGGCTCTGGAGAACTCGCCGCATCTCCACGTCGAAAAAATCAGCACGCCCATGCTCGTGATCCACGGGGACAAGGATTACCGGGTACCCATCGGCGAAGGCCTGCGCCTCTGGTTCGAACTGCTGTCCAAATCGCAGCTGGCCGCCGACCAGGACGGCCGGACCCCGCACCGGTTCCTGTACTTCCCGGACGAGAACCACTGGGTCCTCCAGCCGCAGCACGCAAAGGTCTGGTACGGCGTGGTGGAGAGCTTCCTGGCCCGGAATGTCCTCGACCAAGACCTGCCTGTCCCGGGTGAGTTGGGGCTGTAGGGCGGACGGCTTGGCGCCGTCGGCCGAGACATTTGCCGGCGCCTGCTCGTTACTCGCTTTGACGGCGCCTACACAAATGCCTGACCGCCGCCACCTGCGTGCTGCACACCTTTAGCGAAGCGAGGGTGCCGGGGTCATTTGTGTAGCTTGCGTCAGAGCGACGAAGGAGCAGCAAGCGGCAAATGGCGCCGGTGCCGGAGCGCCCCAACCTGGCGCCGTCACGCGTCCAGACTGCGGCGCCTCGTAGGATTGAACCTGTGACTGACTCCTTCCATATCCGTCCTGCACGCACCGGCGATGTTTCCGCGATCAAGAGACTGGTGGCGCCGCTGGCGGAGCAGCGGATTCTGATGGCCAAGGAGACGGTGGCCTATTACGAGAGCCTGCAGGAGTTCCGGATCGCCGAATCCCCGGACGGCGAAGTTATCGGCTGTGGCGCCCTCCACGTCATGTGGGAAGACCTGGCCGAAGTGCGGACCCTTGCCGCTTCTGCAGACTGGCGGGGACAAGGCGTAGGGCACGTGCTGGTGGAAAGCCTGCTTGAGGAGGCGCGCGCCCTGGGCGTTGCCCGGGTGTTCTGCCTGACATTCGAAGTGGATTTCTTCAAGCGTCACGGCTTCGAGGTCATGGCAGACCAGTCAGCCGTGGATCCCGTGGTGTATTCGGAACTGCTTCGATCCCACGACGAAGGCGTTGCTGAATTCCTGGACCTGGCACGGGTGAAGCCGAACACGCTCGGGAACACCCGCATGATCAAGTTCCTCTAGCCCTTCGTTACAACAGAGCGCCGCCCGAGGACTGCCTGAACTGCGCTTTCTTTTACTCGATTTGATGGATAAACTGGCTGAGGCCGGGATTGGGGGCCCATGGAAAGGGACAGTCATTGGGGGCTGTCCCTTTTCTATATTCGCTGGAGTGCCAGCCCTACCGCCGCTGAGCTTGCCGGTAGTAGGGTCGGAAATGTCACCCTCCAGGAAGCAACCCAGGAGTACCGCCATGAAAAAGCTCATCAACGATCCAAAGTCGGTAGTTGACGAATCCGTGCAGGGCTTTGGCCAGGCGCATGCCGACCTCGTCACTGTCAGCGCCGATCCCACCTACATCACGCGCAAAGACGCGCCTGTCAGTGGGAAAGTAGGCCTCGTCTCCGGCGGCGGCAGCGGCCATGAGCCGCTGCACGCCGGATTTGTGGGGCACGGCATGCTCGACGCCGCCGTGCCCGGCGCGGTGTTCACCTCTCCAACGCCGGACCAGATCCTCCCGGCGACACTCGCCGTTAACTCGGGCGCCGGCGTCGTGCATATCGTCAAGAACTACACCGGCGACGTCCTGAACTTCGAGACTGCAGCCGAACTCGCCGAAGCGGAAGGCGTTGACGTCCGCACCGTCCTGGTTAACGACGACGTTGCCGTGGAGGACTCGCTGTACACGGCAGGACGGCGCGGAGTGGGCGGGACTGTACTGGTGGAAAAGATCGCCGGAGCCGCTGCGGAGCGCGGCGACGGCCTCGACGCCGTGGCCGCCATCGGTGAACGCGTCAACAGCAACGTCCGCACCATGGGGGTCGCGCTCACGGCCTGCACCGTACCCCATGCGGGCACACCGAGCTTCGACCTGGCCGAGGATGAAATCGAGATCGGCATTGGCATCCACGGCGAGCCGGGCAGGCACCGGATCGCGATGGAAAACGCGGACGGCATCACGGACCGCCTGCTGGAACCTGTGCTGACTGACCTGGGTATCACGTCGGGGGACCGCGTCCTGCTGTTTGTGAACGGAATGGGCGGCACTCCCCTGAGTGAGCTGTACATCGTCTACCGGCGGGCGGCGCAGGTGCTCGCGGACAGGGGAGCCGCCGTCGAACGCTCCCTGGTGGGGAATTACATCACCTCCCTGGAGATGCAGGGATGCTCCATCTCCGTGCTGCGGCTGGATGACGAACTGACCGAACTGTGGGGCGCGCCGGTGCACACCGCGGCGCTGCGCTGGGGCGTGTAGTTGTGGTCCTGGACGTGAACTGGACCGTCAAGTGGCTGACCCTGTGCGCGCAGGCAATGGCGGAGCACAGGGTGGAGCTGATCGAGCTTGACAGGGCCATCGGGGATTCCGACCACGGCGAGAACATGGACCGCGGCTTCCAGGCTGTCTTGGACAAGCTGTCCGACTCCCCGCCGGAAACGCCCGGCGCTGCCCTGAAGCTGACCGCAATGACGCTGATGTCAAAAGTGGGCGGCGCGGCTGGCCCGTTGTATGGCACGGCGTTCCTTCGCGCGGCCACTTCCCTCGGGGACGTACCGGAAATAGCGCCCGCCGCCTGGGCAGGGGCCTTGACGGCTGCGCGGGACGGGATAGTGGCCCGCGGAAAAGCGGAACCAGGGGACAAAACCATGGTGGATGCCTGGACGCCCGCGGCAGAGGCAGCAAGCCAGGCCGCCGCAGACGGCAGTCCGGATCCCTTGACAGTTCTGATTGCCGCGGCGGAGGCCGCGGAAGCCGGAGCCGTGGCGACTGATCCGCTCGTGGCACGGAAAGGACGCGCAAGCTACCTCGGGGAACGAAGCGCCGGCCACCGCGACCCCGGTGCCGCCTCCAGCGCCCTGATCCTCCGTGCCGCCGTAAAGGCTGCTGCGTGACCGTCAGCATCGTGGTGGTTTCCCATAGCGAAAAGATCGCCGACGGCGCCGTGGAACTGGCCGCGCAGATGGCGCCCGACGTCGTGCTTCTGGCAGCGGGCGGCACCATGGACGGAAGGATCGGCACCAGCCTGGAAAAAGTCCTGGCCGCGCTGGACAAGGCCGGCGGTGGCGGGACGGTGATCATGACCGACCTGGGCTCGGCCGTGATGACCGCCGAATCGGCGCTGGAATTTGCGGAGGACGCCTCGGAAGTGGTGCTGGCGGACGCGCCCCTGGTGGAGGGACTGGTGGCCGCCGCCGTCGCTGCACAGGGTGGCGGTGACGTCCAGGCGGTTAAACAGGCGGCGGAAGCTGCGGGCGGCCCTGCCCGGCGGACCGGGGGCCCGGCGTTGCAGGAGGTCGGGGAAGGCTCCGTCACCGGTTCCGGTCCGGATTACACGGGGGACTTTGAACTCGTGAACCAGGCCGGCATGCACGCCCGCCCCGCAGCGAAGATCGCCGGTGGGCTGTCGTCGCTGAACGCCGAGGTGCAGGTGAACGGGGTTGACGGTGCTTCCATGACGGCCCTGATGACGCTCGCGGCCGGCAAGGGATCAGTGCTGCACGTTGAAGCGTGGGGGGCGGACGCGGAGCGGGCGGTCAACTACGTCGGCGGGCTGGTGCAGGCTGGCTTCGGCGAACCCTGAGGCAACCCGGACAATCCGAATGACGGCCGGGCGGTGTGTTCCCGGCACCGCTGGCCGCTCCTGCGAATAAGCTCGATGCCATGGAACGGCTCGACCTCGAAGACAACTCCCCGGCTATTGAAGTGCTGGAGGGGCAAATGTCCGTTGAGGAGATTCTGGCCGACCTCGGTTTCGAATGGCGGCCTGAGCCAGGGGCCGGGGGACGCGCGGACCAGGCTGCGCAGGGGGAAAGCTTCGCCCAACCCGCGCTGTTCTGAACATTCAGGTCCGCTCGTGCAGACCCTCGGCGTCAAGCAGCACCGATGCCGTGATGAACCGGGCGCACTGCTCACCGTAGGGATAATGGCCGCTCGGGCGGAAGTCCAGGATTCGCACGGGCAGGGGTGATCCGTCCGCGGAAGTTCCCGAGGCGGTCACCGACATGGGCGCCTCGGTGAGGGTCTGCAGGAACAGGGTGGAGAATTTCGTGCCGTCCGGGGAAACGGTGGCGGAGCAGCCGCCCTCCGGGCTGCAGCCCTGGTCGATCGAGGCGCTGCCCGGGTGTAGTTCCAGGTCATCCTGGGTGCACGTTCCATCCTGGCAGGCCTTGAGGTGCAGCGTTGCCACCTTCGGTGCGTAGCCGGCCGGAACCGTGACGGACACAGCCGTGGCCTGTGCGATGTCCGGGCAGGCGGCCGCGCCGGGGCCGGGACCGCAGGCAGAGGTGAGTCCCGCCGTCGTGATCAACGCCAAAAGCAGCCCTGGCTTGCCCATACTTCAGGGTACGGCCGTGGGTTGTGCGGCGATACCTGGAGCGATAAATGGGGCATGGCGCGGTTGTACGCCACCTCGACCAGCGTGGCCGGCGCTTAGGCGGGTAGCCGGAATCCGCCGTCGTGCAGTTCGGCGAGGCCATCGGCGAGCAGTCCTGCGAGGGCGCGTTCCAGCTGTTCGGGAGCGGAATTCAACCTGTGCAGGACACCCAGCGGCACGCCAATCCCTGCCGGCGCGAAACCAAGGTCGGCGGGCTCCTGCTGGAACATCTCCGGCGGCACGGGCGCCTCGGCCTCGCGAAGGACGGCCATCACGGCACCGCGGACCTGGCGGTCGGTGCCGTGCCAGGCCTGGCCCTTCGGGACGTACGACGGCGGCGGCTCACCTGCCGCCCGCCACGCACAGGAGTCGCTGACCGGGCAGTCGCTGCACTTGGGTGCCCGGGCCGTGCAGACGAGCGCGCCGAGCTCCATGACCGCGGCATTCCAGCGCACGGACGAGCCGGCGTCGTCCGGCAGGAGCTGCGCGGCGAGCCGCATCTCCGCGGCGGTCAAGGCCGGAGCGGGAAGCGCAGCCCCGGAAACCAGCCTGGCGTGGACCCGCCTGATGTTCGTGTCCACCACCGTTTCCCGGCGCCCATACGCAAAAGCAGCAACCGCCGCAGCCGTGTAACTGCCCACGCCGGGCAGCGCCAGAAGTTCCGTGTAATTGTCCGGGACCTTGCCGCCGTGGTTTTGCACGATGGCAACCGCCGCCGCATGCAGCCGCAACGCACGGCGGGGGTAGCCCAGCCTGCCCCAGGAACGGACTGCCTCTCCGGCGGGTTCACCCGCCAGTCCTGCGGGAGTGGGCCAGCGCTTCAGCCATTCCCGCCAGACGGGCAGCACCCTGACCACCGGCGTTTGCTGCAGCATGATCTCGCTGACCAGCACACCCCAGGGCGAGCATTCCGTCTTCCGCCAGGGAAGGTCCCGGGCGATCTCCCCGAACCAGCTGTTGATGCGGCTGTGCAGCAGCTGCAGTTCTGCTCCGGCCGGAAGGAGGGCAGGCGAAGCTGTGGTGGGGGCTTGAGTGTCGATCCCAACACTGTAATTGATCCGCAGGCGGGCCCGGAAACGGGAGGTGTGACCAGAGCGTTGTCAGGGCGGCGGCGTGGTGGCCCAACAGATCCGCGCCCGGTCTCTAGCCTAGAAGGATGGGCAGGCAAGGCGATTCAGCATCACGTGGCAGGGCAACGGCATCCGGCTCCAGTACGGTCCGTAAGCTGAGCCCTGCTGTATACCGCCGGCGCCGGCTGTTCCTCGGCGCCGCACTGCTGATGGCCATCGTGCTGGTGGCCGGCGGCTTCTCCCTGGCCGGGGCCTTCAGCGGCAAGTCCGAGCAGACGTCGTCCACCGACCCTGCCGCGGGCGCGACGGCGTCCGCTGATCCCTCCACCCAGGCGTCGCCGTCGGCCTCGGCTCCGGAACCCACACCAACGCCGTCGGCCACGCCCACCTGCAACCAGAACCTGGTCACAGTTTCCGCGTCCACGGACAAGGCCGCCTATGGGCCCGGGGAAAACCCGATGCTCACGCTCAAGGTGACCAACGGCGGCACCATGCCATGCGAGGTCAACATCGGGACCTCCCAGATGGAGTACCTGGTGACGAGCGGGCCGGACCGCATCTTTTCGTCCCGGGACTGCCAGGCCAAGAGCGAGGACCTGGAAAAAATCATCGCACCCGGCGCCAGCGAGACAGCCAACTTTCCGTGGTCCAGGAACCGCAGCGTTGAAGGCTGCCAGCCTGTGGAAGCCCAGCCCGGAGGCGGCGGGGCGTACTACATCTTCACCGCGAAGCTCGGCTCCAAAGCCAGCCCCAAGGCCGTTTTCCAGCTGAACTGACTCTCAGCGCCATCCGTCGCTCCGTAAGTGCCTTTTGACCGCTCATTAGGGCAGTTTCGGAGCGCGATGGTGTTTAGAGGAAGCGGTCCAGCAGGCTTGCTTCCGCCATCCGGCTGAGGCCCTCGCGCACTGTCCGGGCGCGCTGGTCGCCGATGCCGTCCACCGTCATCAGATCGTCGATGGTGGCGGCCATCAGGAACTGCAGGCCGCCGAAGTGGTCCACCAGGCGGTCCGCCACAGCCTTCGGAACGGCCTTCAGCCCCGAGAGCAGGCGGTAGCCGCGCGGCTGCACCACGGCGTCGAGGTTTGCCTCGCCGCCCGCGAAGCCGACGATTCCCGAAATCTTGCCGAGGTCGATCAGCTCGGTGGGCCCCAGGTTCACCAGGGCGCTGACGGCTTTTTCGATGTCATCAGGGGAGGCATGGGGCGAGGCGTAGTCGCGGATGATGACGTCGCTTCCGGGGCCCCGCCCAACGGTGAGCTCATCGAGCTGGAGCGAGAGGAGGCGGCCGTCCTCGCCCAGTTCCAGGACGTACTGGGAGATCTCCTCCGAGATACGGCGGACCATTTCCTGCCGTTGCAGCGTGACGGCCACATCCCGCACCGTCACCATCGCTTCGATCTCCAACGCAGACAGGGAGCTGGTGACCTGGTCCAGGCGTGAACGGTAGCGCTCGAGGGTGGCGAGGGCCTGGTTGGCGCGCGCCAGGACCTTCTCAGAACCTTCGAGGACGTGGCGCAGGCCGTTGACGTACAGGGCGATGATTTGCATCGACTGGCTAACCGAGATGACCGGCACGCCGGTCTGGATGGCAACACGCTCGGCAGTGCGGTGCCTGGTGCCCGATTCCTGCGTTTCGATGCTGGAGTCCGGGACGAGCTGTACAGCGGCGCGAAGAATGTTGCCGGCGTCCTTGTCGCAGATAATGGCGCCGTCCATCTTGGCCAGCTCGCGCAGGCGGGTGGGGGAAAAGTCGATGCCGATGTCGAAGCCGCCCGAGCAGATGGAGTCGATGGTCCGGTCCGAGCCCAGCACGATCAGCGCGCCGGTCCGCCCCCGGAGGATGCGCTCAAGGCCGTCCCGGAGCGGGGTTCCGGGTGCCACCCTGCCCAAAGTTGCCCTCAGAGATTCTTCGGGGCTCCGAGCCATATGGTGTTCTCCTTCAAAGGTGCGGCACTGGCGTCCGCAGATATGCCGGCTTTGGCGCTTGACCGGGCAGGAACAAAAGTACGCATTTTTCCCGCAAGCTCAATGATAGGGGCAAGGACGCCAACTTCCGCACATTCAAGCCGTAAAGTGCCCCGTTGGGGGACGTCCGGAAATGGGTCGAAACGTGTTCGACGGCGGGTGGCCGGGTGGGTCTTTTCGCTTCCGCTTCTGTTTCTGCTTCAGTGGGAGGCCGGCGGGAGTTGCCGGAATATCTGCCCGGGTGAGTGGCTTGTCGCTATTGGACCGACGACGGCTTTACCGCCGCCGTGCCCGCAGATTTTCGTCCGCGCCGCCGGAGCCCCGGTTGCCCGGCCTGTCTGCGGGCATGGGCAGCACCGACCAGTAGGAGCACCATGGATTTTGGCACAGGAACAACCGCACCCGGGCAGCGCACGGCTCTCGTCGTGGGGGCCACCGGCATCGCAGGGTCCGCCCTCGTGGACAATTTGGCGGCCGAAGGGTGGGCCGTCCTGGCCCTGTCCCGCAACCCGGGAGCGGAGCGCCCTGGAGTCCGGTGGCTCTCCGCAGACCTGACCTCGGCGGCATCGCTGGCTTCTGTGCTCGGGCCGGAGAAACCCTCGCATGTCTTCTTTACGGCCTGGTCGCGGCGCGACACCGAGGAGGAGAACATCACCGTTAACGCCGGCATGCTGCGCGATCTCCTCAAGGCACTCCGCGGCAAGGACGTAGCCCACGTGGCCCTGATGACCGGGCTTAAGCACTACCTCGGACCCTTCGAGGCATATGCGGCCGGCGAGATGGCGGACACGCCCTTCCACGAGGAGGAGCCGCGCCTGCCGGTGGAAAACTTTTACTACGCGCAGGAGGATGAGCTCTGGGCCGCAGCAGCTGAGCAGGGTTTCACCTGGTCCGTGCACCGGGCCCATACGGTTATCGGGCATGCGGTGGGCAACGCCATGAACATGGGCCTCACGCTCGCCGCCCAGGCAACCCTTTGCCGGGAGAAGGGCGAGCCGTTCGTATTTCCGGGATCCGAGACGCAGTGGAACGGCCTGACCGATATGACGGAAGCGGGCCTGCTCGCTGAACATATGATCTGGGCGGCCACCACACCGAATGCGGCCAACGAGGCTTTCAACATTGTTAACGGCGATGTGTTCCGCTGGCGTTGGCTGTGGCCGAAGCTCGCAGCCTACTTCGGCGTGGAGTGGGAAGGTTACGAAGGGGAGCCCCGGCCCCTCGAACAATCCATGGCAGGGCGCGGGGACCAGTGGCGTGAACTTGCCGTACGGCACAACCTCAGCGAGCCCGAGCTGGGTCGCCTGGCGTCCTGGTGGCACACGGACAGCGATTTGGGCCGCAACATTGAGGTAGTGACGGACATGGGCAAGAGCCGGGATGCCGGATTCACAGGGTACCGGCGGACGCTGGACGCAATTATCGCCCTCTTCGACCGATACCGGGCCGAGAAGCTTATCCCCTGACCAAGGTGCGGGCCCGGGACCCTATGGTTGGCACCGGGGCGGGAGTAACTCTTCGGCGGTGAAGCAGTAACGCTTTGCCGCTGCCGGTTGCAGCCCTGCGATAAACTGGAACTTGGCTGATTGCCAGCCCGTTCCTCCGGCCCCCGGCCGCAGCGCCTGATGAGGCAGTGCCCGGGGTAGCCCAAACCGCAGCGAAAGTAGCACCGTGTCCCAAGATGTCCTCACCCCCGCCCGGATCTCGGAGATTCACAAAGAAGCGGGCCGGCGTCGGACCTTTGCTGTTATTTCGCACCCCGACGCCGGCAAGTCCACGCTGACCGAGGCGCTTGCGCTGCATGCCAAGGTGATCGGCACCGCCGGTGCATCCAGCGGCAAGGCCAACCGCAAGGAAACGGTCTCGGACTGGATGCAGATGGAAAAGGACCGCGGCATTTCCATCAGCTCGGCGGCGCTGCAGTTTTCCTACCGGGACACAGTCATCAACCTCCTGGACACTCCCGGCCACGCAGACTTCTCCGAGGACACCTACCGGGTGCTGGCCGCCGTCGACTGCGCCGTGATGCTCGTGGACGCCGCGAAGGGCCTGGAAACCCAGACCATGAAGCTGTTCGAGGTCTGCAAGCAGCGGAACCTGCCCATCATCACCGTCATCAACAAATGGGACCGCCCGGGCCTGGATGCGCTGGCACTGATGGACGAGATCACCGAGCGCACCGGGCTGCAGCCCATGCCGCTGACGTGGGCAGTGGGCATCTCCGGCGACTTCCGCGGTGTCTGGGACCTGCGCAATGACCGCTTCGCCCGGTTCCAGCGCAACAACGCCGGCGCACAGATCGCCCTCACTGAGTACTTCACGCCTGAGGAAGCGGCAGAAAGCCAGGGCAACAACTGGTCCGACGCCGTGGACGAGGCCGGCCTGGTCATCGAGTCGAACCTTGAGTTCGACGTCGAAAGCTTCCACGCCGGCAAGGCCACCCCCATCCTGTTCAGCTCCGCCGCGCTCAACTTCGGCGTCAAGGAACTGCTGGACGCACTGGTGGACTTCGCCCCGCCGGCAGCTCCGCGGCCGGATGTGGAGGGCACCCCGCGTCCGGTGGCGTCCCCGTTCTCCGGCTTCGTCTTCAAGGTCCAGGCCGGCATGAACAAGGCCCACCGCGACCACGTGGCCTTCATCCGCGTCTGCTCCGGCGTCTTCGAGCGGGGAATGGTGGTCACCCAGACCCGCACCGGAAAGTCCTTCGCCACCAAGTATGCACAGCAGGTGTTCGGGCGGGAACGCGAAGTCATCGACGAGGCCTACCCCGGGGACGTGGTGGGCCTGGTCAACGCCTCCTCGCTGCGCGTGGGTGACAGCCTCTTCCTCGAGGACGCCGTGGAATACCCGGCCATTCCGCTGTTCGCCCCCGAGCACTTCCAGGTGGCCCGCTCCAAGGACCCCAGCAAGTTCAAGCAGTTCCGCCGCGGCATCGAGCAGCTTGAACACGAAGGCGTGATCCAGGTGCTCCGCTCCGACGTCCGCGGGGACCAGGCGCCGGTGCTCGCCGCCGTTGGCCCCATGCAGTTCGAAGTGGTGGAGGACCGGATGGCGCATGACTTCAGTGCGCCCATGCGGCTGGAACGGCTGTCCTACTCCCTGGCCAGGATTTCGACGGCGGATGCCATGCCGGCGCTCGCTAACGTACCGGGCGCCGAGGTGCTGCTGCGGTCCGATGGCGAGTACCTTGCCCTGTTCACCGACGTCTGGGCCCTGCGCCGCATTGAAAAGAACCACCCGGACCTCACCCTCGTGCCGATCGGCACGCACAACCCCGCAAAGTAGGAACCGTGAACGCAGTGCAACACAGCACAGCCCAACCCCGCGCCCTGGTCACCGGCGCCGGCACCATCAACCCGCTCGGTTCCTCAGTGGCCGAAACCTGGTCCGCGCTGGTGGCCGGGAAGTCCGGCATTGCGCCTCTCGAGGAGGAATGGGCGGAACAGCTGCCCGTGAAGATCGCAGGGCAGGTCACCACCGATCTGTCCGCGCACCTCAGCACGCGTGAAATGAAGCGCATGGACCGCTGCGGGCAGCTCGCGCTCATTGCTGCCCGTGAAGCCTGGGAACAGGCCGGCGCCCCCGACGTGGATCCCGAGCGTTTCGCCGTGGTGATCGGCTCCGCGTACGGCGGCCTCGGCTCCACCCTGGAGCAGGACAGGGCCCTCGCCGCATCCGGTCCCCGCAAGGTCTCACCGCACACGCTTACGCGCCTGATGGTCAACGGGCCTGCAGCATGGGTTTCCATCGACCTCGGTGCCCGCGGCGGCGCCCGGACACCGGTCAGCGCGTGTGCGTCCGGGGCTGAGGCAATTGTCCAGGCAGCCGAAATGATCCGCTCGGGCGCTGCCGACGTCGTTATTGCCGGCGGCGTGGACGCATCTGTCAACGACCTGGTGATCACCGGTTTTTCCCAAATCCGCGCGCTGTCCACGCACGCCGGGGATCCCCAGCTTGCGTCACGTCCATTCGACGGCGGCCGTGACGGCTTTGTCCTCGCGGAGGGTGCCGGCGTGGTGGTGCTGGAGAGCGAAGAGCACGCCCATGCCCGCGGCGCGGCAGTACTGGGCGCCGTGGCAGGCGGAGCGGTGACATCCGACGCGAACGACATTGTGGCCGCCGATCCTGCCATGCAGCGGCGGGTGATGCAGAAGGCTCTTGAGTCTGCGGGACTGGCTGCGGAGGACATCGGATTTATTCACGCCCACGCCACCTCCACGCCCGTGGGGGACAGGCTGGAGGGCCAGGCGATCAACGCGATCTTCGGTGCGGACATCCCGGTCACGTCCACCAAGGGGCATACCGGCCACCTGCTGGGCGGCGCAGGGGCACTCGCCGCCGTCGTGGTGGTTGAGGCCTTGCGCACCGGTCTGCTCCCGGGGACCCTCAACGTAGATAACCTGGACCCCGAAGTAGAGCTTAACGTCGTCACCGAAGCCGCCCGCCAACTCCAACCGGATAATGCTCCGGCCGGTCTGGTGAACGCCTTCGGTTTCGGTGGGCACAGCGTTGCCCTGGTGATTACGGGCTCCTAGCCCAAAACTCCCGGGCCGGTTTTCGCCCGGGACGCTGGAACAGTGCGGGGACGCCCGAACGCTACGGCGTCCCCGCACTGTTCCGGCGATTCCGGCGCAGGAGTGCTGTCAGGCCCGGCTGGGTTCGGGGGCCTGCGCTGTGACCGGGTTGTCCCCGGCCTCGACGGCAGGTTCGTTTCCGCTGCGGCGTTCCTTCAGGAAGTACACCAGGCCGGCGGCGATGGTGGAGGCGGCGGCGAGCGCAAACAGTCCGGGGATGACGCTTCCGGTCTGCTCCTTGATGATTCCGAAGCCGAACGGTGCAACGAATCCGCCCAGGTTCCCCAGGGAGTTGATGATGGCGATGGCCGGAGCCAAAACCAGCGGATGCAGCCCGGACTGCGGGATGGTCCAGAACAGCGGGGAAGCGCTTTTGAAGCCCATGGCAGCGACCGCGAGGAACACCAGCGCCATGACCGGTGACGCGATGGCGGCGGCGAACGTGCCCACGGCTGCGACCAGCAGCGCGGCTACGAGCAGCGGCTTCTTGGACCGGGCCTTGTCCTGCAGCTTTGCCGCGAAGTACATGGCGAACACGGCGCAGATCCACGGAATGGAGGACAGGAAGCCGACGGTGAGGTCGGTGGTGCCGGGGATCTGCTTGATGATGCTGGGGAGCCAGAAGGTGTTGGCGTAGATGGACAGCTGCACGGAGAAGTAGATGCCGCACAGGAGCAGGATCTGCGGATTCAGGAGCATCTTCCAGCGGTTGATCTTGCCGCCGTCGGCAGTGGCGTGCTGGGCGTCCTCATCGGCGATGGCCTGGGACAGGGCGTCCTTTTCCGTGGCGGTGAGCCACTTGGCATCCCTGATTTTTGCATCCAGCAGGAAGAACACGGTGAAGCCCACTACTACGGACAGGGCGCCTTCGAAGCCGAACAGCCACTGCCAGCCGCGCAGGCCCAGGGCGCCGTGGAGGCTGAGCAGCATGCCGGCGATGGGGCCGGACAGTGCTGCGGCGATGGAAGAGCCGGCGATGAAGATTGCTGTTGCCCTGCCGCGCTGGCCGGCGGGAACCCAGCGGGCGAAGTAGAAGATCACGGCGGGGAAGAACCCGGCCTCGGCGGCACCCAGCAGGAAGCGCAGGACGTAGAACATGGTTTCGTTCTGCACGAATGCCATCAGGAAGGAAACGATGCCCCAGCTGACCATAATCCTTGCCAGCCACACCTTGGCGCCGTACTTCTCCATCATCACGTTGCTGGGAAGCTCGAAAATGGCGTAGGCGATGAAGAACAGCCCGGCGCCGAAGCCGTAGGCGGCGGCACCGATGCCAACGTCGGCCTGGAGGTGGTCCTGGGCGTAACCGATGTTTGACCGGTTCAGCTGGTTGCAGACCAGCATGACCAGCATGATGGGCAGCACGCGCTTAAAGAACTTTTTCGTGGCCGAGGCCACATCCGCGACAGCATTGTCCACAGACGTCATTGAATGTTTCCTTTGGGGTAGATAACGCAGGCCGGCTGCGGGGCGTGGAAAAGCAGTGGGGCCGGCCACAGCGGCCCCACTACTTTACCGGACGGGTTGACGCCCCACAGCAGCTAGCGGACCAGGCAGGGCCGCTTCGGATCGAAGGACCAGCCGTCGATGTAGTACTGCATACCGATGCTGTCATCGCGGGCATCGAGGCCGTGCTGCAGGTACAGCTGGTGCGCCTTGTCCAGGGCTTCGCGGTCGAGTTCGATGCCGAGGCCGGGGGCGTCCGGTACCTCGATGGCGCCGTCCTTGATCTGCAGCGGTTCCTTGGTGAGGCCCTGGCCGTCCTGCCAGATCCAGTGCGTGTCCAGCGCCGTGATTTCACCCGGAGCCGCGGCGCCGGTGTGCGTGAACATGGCCAGCGAGATGTCGAAGTGGTTGTTCGAGTGCGAGCCCCAGGTGAGGCCGAACTCGTGGCACATCTGCGCCACCCGGACTGAGCCGTGCATGGTCCAGAAGTGCGGGTCTGCCAGCGGGATGTCCACGGCGTTGCTGCGGATGGCGTGCGACATCTCGCGCCAGTCCGTGGCGATCATGTTGGTGGCCGTCTTCAGCCCGGTAGCCCGGCGGAACTCCGCCATGACCTCGCGGCCGGAGAAGCGCCCTTCGGCGCCACAGGGGTCTTCGGCGTACGCCACGACGCCCTGCATCCGCTTGCCCAGCCGGATGGCTTCGTCCAACAGCCAGCCGCCGTTCGGGTCCAGGGTCACCCGGGCCTCGGGGAAGCGCTTGGCCAGCGCCGTCACAACGTCCACTTCATCGTCGCCGGAGAGCACGCCGCCCTTGAGTTTGAAGTCGCTGAAGCCGTAGCGTTCCTGCGCAGCTTCGGCCAGTGCGACGACGGCGTCCGTAGTCATTGCCTCCTGGCGTCGAAGCTTCTCCCACCGGTCCGCCGGTGCGTCCTCCACGAGGTAGGGCAGGTCGGTGCGGGCGTGGTCGCCGACGAAGAACAGGTAGCCGAGCATCGGGACGGACGACCGCTGCTGACCGTCGCCCAGCAGTTCCGCCACGGGTACGCCGAGGAACTGCCCGTGCAGGTCCAGCAGGGCTGACTCGACGGCGGTGACGGCGTGGACCGTGGTGCGCAGGTCGAAGGTCTGCAGGCCGCGGCCGCCGGCGTCACGGTCGGCAAACTCGGCCGCCACCTCGCGCAGCAGCGAGCGGTAGCGGGCCACCGGCTTGCCGTTGACCAGCGCCCCGGCCTCCTCAATGGTGGTGCGGATCTTCTCGCCGCCGGGGACCTCGCCCAGGCCGGTGCGGCCATCGGAGTCGGTGATGATAACGATGTTGCGGGTGAAGAAGGGGCCGTGTGCGCCGCTGAGGTTCATCAGCATACTGTCATGGCCGGCCACCGGCACTACTTCAACGCGGGCAATGGTGGGCTGGTTGCTCATGCTCCGACCCCAGCCTTCTCCGCAGCAGCTACCACTTCGCCGTCGATCCGGCGGTTCAGGTGCCAGGGGTTGGCGTCCTGCAGCGCCTGGGGAAGGAGCTCCTGGGGGAGGTTCTGGTAGGCGACGGGCCGCAGGAAGCGGTTGATGGCGAGGGTTCCCACCGAGGTGGTACGGGTGTCCGACGTGGCGGGGAAGGGGCCGCCGTGGACCATGGCGTGGCCTACTTCGACGCCGGTGGGCCAGCCATTGACGATGATGCGGCCTACCTTCTGCTCCAGAACCGGAAGGAGGCGTGCCGCCGTCGGGTAGTCCGCTTCGGTGAGCTGCAGCGAAGCGGTGAGCTGGCCCTCAATCCGGCCGGCAGCCTGGAGGAGGTCCTCGACGGACGTGTAGCGGATCACCAGGGACGCGGCGCCGAAGATTTCCTCGTGCAGCACGTGGTTACTGGTGAACTCGGTGACGCCGGTGCCGAAGATGGCGGGCGCCGGGGCGTTCTCGGTGGGACCGGGGGTGCCCTGGCCGATGAGCTGGACGCCCTCTGCGCCGCCGAGGTTTTCGGTTCCTGTATTCCAGGACTTGGCGATGCCTTCGGTAAGCATGGTCTGCCCGGCGCAGGCGGAAACGGCACGGCCGACGGCGGCTGCGAGTTTGTCCCCTGCCTCGCCTTCGGGGGCGAACAGCAGGCCGGGGGAGGTGCAGAGCTGGCCTGAGCTGCCCGTGACCGCGGTGACGTACTGCTGGGCCAGGGCGTCAATCTGTTCGGCTGAGCCGCTCAGGGCGCCTTCGAACACAAAGACGGGGTTCAGCGAGGACATTTCGGCGTAGACGGGAATAGGTTCCGGTCGGGCGGCAGCCGTGCGCATCAGGGCGACGCCGGCGGCCTGGGACCCGGTGAATCCGACGGCCTTGATGGCCGGATCTGCGACGAGGGCCTGGCCGATGCTGGCGCCCGGTCCGTAGATCAAGGAAAAGACGCCGGGGTGGAGGCCGCTGTCCTTGACCGCCTTCGTGATGGCGTGGCCTACGAGTTCGCTGGTTCCCGGGTGGGCGTTGTGGGCTTTGAAGACCACCGGGCAGCCGGCGGCGAGGGCCGAGGCGGTGTCGCCGCCCGCCGTCGAGAAGGCCAGCGGGAAGTTGCTGGCGCCGAACACGGCGACGGGGCCGAGCGGGATCTGGCGCTGGCGGATGTCCGCGCGGGGCAGGGGAGTGCGTTCGGGCAGGGCGGGGTCGATGCGGACGCCGCGGAAGTCACCCTGCCGGACGACGGCCGCAAAAAGGCGCAGCTGGCCGGTGGTGCGGGCACGCTCGCCCTGCAGGCGGGCGGCCGGCAGGCCGGTTTCCTGGCCGGCCCGGATGATCAGCTCATCGCCGATGGCCTCGATGTTGTCCGCGATCGCTTCCAGGAAGCCGGCGTGGGTTTCGGGGTCAAGGGTGCTGAAGGACGGGAAGGCTTCGGCGGCTGCGGCGGTGGCGGCGGTGAGCTGTTCTTCGGTGAGCAGCGTGTACGTAGGCTCAAGCGCCTGGTTGGTGGCCGGGTTGAGGCCGAAGGTGGTCTTGCCCTGGCCAACCACGGGCTGGCCGGCAATCAAAGAATGTCCGGTGAGTGTCATGGATTCCTCCTGTGTCTGGGGACGATTAGGAAACGCGGGCGATGAGGGCTTTGAGGTCCGCGAGGTCCTGCTCGGCGAGGTTCTGAAGCGGCGGGCGGACCGGACCTGCGGAACGGCCGATTGCGTCCAGGCCGCCCTTGACGATTGACACCGAGTAGCCTTTTACGCGGTCGCGGATGTCCAGGTACGGGATCACGAAGTCGTTGAGCTTCTTGTTAACGGCCACACGATCGTTGTTGCGCACATCCTGGTAGAAGTCCAGCGCGAACTGCGGGACGAAGTTGTACATGGCGCTGGAGTAGGTGCTCATGCCAAGCTGCAGCAGCGGAAGCGCGAATGTTTCCGCCGTGGGCAGGCCGCCCAGGTAGAAGAGCCGGTCGCCCAGCTTGGCGTAAACACGGGCATCATGCTCGAGGTCGCCCACGCCGTCCTTGAAGCCGATGAGGTTTTCGTGGCGGTCCGCAAGCGTGGCCACCGTGGTGTCCTTGTAGATGGCGTTGGCGCGGTTGTAGATGATGACGCCCAGGGAGGTGGCGCTGCAGATGGCGCTGACGTGGTCAACCAGGCCGGCCTGGTCAGCCTCGGTCAGGTAAGGGGGAAGGAGCAGGAGTCCGTCGGCACCGGCTGCTTCTGCAGCTTTCGCGTTTTCGATGGCCTGGGCGGTGGACCCGCCGGCGGAAGCGAGGACAGGAACCTGGCCGCCAACTTCTTCGACGGCGGTTCGGACTACGCGCTCCGACTCGGCCGGGGTCAGCGAGAAGCCCTCGCCGGTACCCCCGGCGGCGAACAGGCCGGCAACCGGGAAGCTCGCCTGCCACGCCAGGTGCTTGCGGTAGTTCTCCTCATCGAACTGCAGTTCGGCGTCGAACGCGGTGACAGGGAAAGACAGCAGGCCTTCCTTGAGAGTGTCCGCCAGTTCCTGGGGTGAGTACTTTGCCACGGTGTGGTCCTCCGGTGTGTGCGCCGCGGGTGCGGCGGGGTGATGGTTCCTTTCCAGAGTAGGAGTGCGGCTGATGCCTGTCTAAGTGCATTTTTGTATGTATTGATACCTTTGCGGCATGAGGAGTGGTGCGGGCCACGTTATTCCATCGAGAACTCCAGGTCCCGCAGCAGGCGTGCCAGCGCAGGGTTCGTAATCCTGCGGTTCCAGATAGCGTGCAGTTCCACCTGTTCGCTCTCGCCCACGGCCAGTGGCAGGAACTCCGCACCCTTGATTCCCAGCAGGGTGGCGGAGTGCGGCACAAACGCCACTCCGCGGTTTGCTGCAACCAGCGACACCATGGTCAGGATCTGGCTCACGGTGTGGACCACATTGGCATGGTTGAAGGGGAGCGTCCGGACCACCAGGTCGTAGAAATAGCGGGCCTGGGTGGCGGAATGCATAATGAGCGGCTCCTCCTTGAAGTCCTCCGGCGAGATGTCCCGCGCCAGCAGCGTCAAGGCATGGCCGGACGGGACGGCCAGGACCATGGACTCGCGGTAGAGCAGGTGGGAGTCGAAGGTTTCCTTGTCGAACGGAGGACGTGCCAGGCCGAGATCGAGTTCGCCTGTCAGCAGGCCGTTGAGCTGATCGCGCGTCACCAGTTCCTGCAGGTCTACGTCCACGTCGGGAATGATTCCGGACAACTCCTCCAGCAGCGGTCCCAGGATGCTGAAGCCGCTGGCTGCGGTGAACCCGATGCGGATCATGCCTGAGCGCCCCGAGGCGATCCGCCGGGCGGTTGCCGGTGCCCGTTCGGCAAGGGCCATCAAGCGGCGCGCCTCCTCCAGGAACGTCCGCCCGGCATTCGTCAGTTCCACTTTCCTGTTGTCCCGCTCCAGCAGTTCCGCCCCGACGATCTTCTCCAGCTTCTGGATCTGCCGGCTGAGCGGGGGCTGTGTCATGTTCAGGCGTTCGGCTGCCCGTCCGAAGTGGAGCTCCTCGGCTACGGCTATGAAGCCGGCCAGCTGGTCAAAAGTAAACATGATGCCTTCCAGGTATCAAATGATGCAGATTTGGGCTTAGACATGCATCATAACCACTCCCTACACTCGACAAAGCGAACGGGGTGACCCGCTTCACAGATGTTCCGGGCCCCAACGCCCGCCGTGCCAACTAGGAGTTCCAATGAAGCACTTCCCCACACGCCGCGCGATTCTCGGAGCGGCGTCCGCCGTCACACTCTTGGCCCTGACCGCGTGCGGCAACGTTGCCGGCGGCGGCACGGCCGATTCCGCCAAATACCCAACCGGCCCTGTGAACCTTTCGGTGGGCCAGGCCGCCGGCGGCAGTACAGACCTAATCGCCCGCGCCCTCGCCGAAGGCGCCTCCAAGACCCTCGGCCAGCCAATGCCCGTGGTCAACAAGCCCGGCGCGAACGGCGCGCTGGCTACCAAGGAAGTGGCCGGCAAGCCCGCCGACGGCCAGGAACTGGTCCTGCTCAACGCATCCCTGATCACCATCACCCCGCTGGCGGTCAGCGCCGATGAAGCCGTGAACATCGACGACCTGGACATCATCGCCGGCCTGTCGCAGGACGACTACGTGCTGGTGGCCAGCGCCGAGTCCGGGTTCAAGACCTTCCAGGACGTGACCGCAGCCGGGCGCAACGTCACCTTCGGCACTACCGGCGTCGGCACGGGAAGCCAGCTGGCCCAAACCGTGCTCTTCAAGCAGGCCGACGTCAAGGGCACAGACATCCCCTTCGACAGCGGCAAGCCCGCCCTGACGGCAGTCCTCGGCAACCAGGTTGAGCTCGCCACCATCCAGCTCGGCGAAGCCATGCCGCAGATCGAGGCCGGCAAGGTGAGCCCGCTCCTGGTCTTCTCGGAGGAGCGCACCAGCTTCCTTCCCGATACGCCCACGGCAAAGGAAGCCGGCTACGACGTTCCGGTCGCCCAGTACCGTGCAGTGGCTGCCCCGAAGGGCACCCCGCAGGAGGTCAAGGACAAGCTGCTCGCCGCGTTCCAGGAGTCGTTCAAGTCAGACGCCTACAAGGAGTTCAACACAAAGAACTCGCTGACCCCGAAGGAGATCTCCGGCGAGGAAGTCGTCACGGAATGGAAGGCCTACGCAGCGAAGTACAAGGAACTGGTGGAGAAGTACGACATCAGCCTGAGCGGAAATAAGTGATTCCTGTGAAAGGAACCCCTTCAGGACCCGCCGGAGGCAGCAGCGATACTGCTGCCTCCGGCGGGGACGCCCCCCATACCCTCCCCGATGAACTTCTGGACGACCTGACGCCCGAGCAACTGGCAGCACAGTGGGAGGAAGAAAAGCCTCCCGCAGCCGGGGCCCTCGCCAACGCCGCATCATCACTGGTGGTTCTCGGCGTCGGCGTTGCCGCAGCCATCCTCTCGATGGCCATGGGGTTGGGCACGCCGTCCGCCCCGCAGCCCGGCCTGTGGCCATTCATCATCAGCTGCGTCATGGTGGCCCTGGGATTGTTCCAGCTGATTGCCGGCCGCCACAACCGGGACGCGGAAAAGTTCACCCGAATGTCCGTCGCGCCGCTGACCGGCCTGGTGACCCTCGCCGCCATGGTGGCCCTGATGCCGCTGATCGGCTTCGAACTGCCGGCCCTGGTGCTGTGCGTCATCTGGATGCGCTTCCTCGGCGGCGAAACCTGGCGCTCCACCCTTGTGGTCAGCGCGAGCGTCGTTATTGGGTTTTATGCCATCTTCGTCCTCGCCCTGAAAACCTCCATTCCCCACCTCTTCTAGGAGACCTTCCGTGGATTTTCTTAATCCCGTTATCAACGGATTCGCGGTAGTCCTGGAGCCAACCAACCTCCTTTACTGCCTGATCGGCGTCGTGATCGGCATGCTGATCGGTGTGCTGCCCGGCCTGGGGCCCGCGGCAACCATTGCCATCCTGCTTCCGCTCACCTACAATGTGGAGCCGGTCACCGCCATCATCATGCTGGCCGGGATCTTCTACGGTGCCCAGTACGGCGGCACCATCACCTCCGTGCTCCTGCGGCTGCCGGGTGAAGCTTCCTCGGTGGTTACCGTGTTCGACGGCTACCAGATGGCGAAACAGGGCAGGGCCGGCACAGCGCTGGGCCTGGCATCCATCGGCTCCTTTGTCGGTGGCACCGCCGCCATTATCGGCCTGACGTTCCTCGCCCCCATCGTGGCGAGTTTCGCCCTGGACTTCGGGCCGCCGGAATACACCGCGCTGGCCATGCTCGGCATCCTCCTCGTGGCGACCATCAGCAGCGGGGCCAAAGCCAAGGCGCTCATCGCCGCGGCGCTCGGACTGCTTCTTGCCACGGTTGGCCGGGACATCTTTACCGGCGAAAGCCGGTTTACGTTCGGCAGCCTGCCGCTGGCTGACGGGCTCGACTTCGTGCCGATCGCCATGGGAATCTTTGGCCTGGGCGAGATCCTCTACAACCTGGAGGAGCGGCACCGGGCCGCCAAGGCGCCGTCGAAGGTGGCCAACGTCTGGCCCTCCCGCAAGGACCTCAAGCAGGCTTCCGGAGCCATCGGCCGGGGATCCGTTCTGGGCTTCTTCCTGGGCATCCTGCCCGGCGGTGGAGCCACTATCGCCTCCATGGCCTCCTACGCCATGGAGAAAAAACGGGCCAAGCAGCCCGAGCGTTTCGGCAAGGGGGCACCGGAGGGCGTCGCCGGACCGGAAACCGCCAATAACGCCGCGGCCACCTCGTCCTTCATCCCGCTGCTCACGCTCGGCATCCCCGCCAACGCCACCATGGCGCTGATGTTCGGTGCGCTGCTGATTCAGGGTGTCACCCCGGGTCCGCAGCTCGTGGAACAGAACCCCGAGCTGTTCTGGGGCGTAGTGAACTCCATGTACATCGGCAACATCCTGCTCCTGATCATGAGCCTGCCGCTGGTGGGAATCTTCGTGAAGATCCTGCGGGTCCGGGCCGCGATCCTGGCGCCGATCACGGCCCTGATCACGCTGTTGGGTGCCTACACCATCAACAACAGCATGTTCGACGTCACGCTCGTCGTGGTCTTCGGCATCATTGGCTACCTCATGAAGAAGTTCGGTTTCGAACCGGGTCCCCTGGTGCTGGCCTTTGTGCTCGGCGAACTGCTGGAAAGCTCCATGCGGCGCTCCCTGCTGGTATTCGGCGGCGATCCCCTCGGCTTCTTCGGCCGCCCGATTTCGGCGACCCTGCTGGTGGTCTTTGTCCTCGTAGCCGTGCTTCCGGCCATCCGCGCTGCCATCGCCAAGCGCAAGCGCACTTCAACTGCCTCAACATCGGTCACCACGCCGGACATCAAGGAGAAGGTATGAGCATCATCGTCGGATTCGTCCCAACGCCCGCAGGACAAGCGGCACTCACGGCAGGAATCGCCGAAGCGAAGCTCCGCAACGAGGACCTGGTGATCGTGAACTCAGCGCGGCAGGGTGCCCTGGTGGATAAATCAGTGGCAACTGAGGACGTCCTGGCGCAGGCCGCCAAGCGTGCTGCCGACGTCGGCGTCACGGCAAGGGTCATCCAGCCGCCCTACCAGCACGATCTGGCCGATGAGTTCCTCGACGTTGCCAGGGAGGTTGATGCCTCGCTCATCGTTATTGGCCTGCGGCACCGCACCAACGTAGGGAAGTTCATCCTGGGCAGCCACGCCCAGCAGATCCTGATGCAGGCTGACCGACCCGTCCTGGCCGTCAAGGCCGACGGCGGCAACTTCTAACGCCGGAAAGCAGCATGTACAAACACAACCCCACCCGCCGCGGCGCCACACGTTCACCTGCGCCTGTTCCTGTCCCTGACTGGTCCAGGCTGCACAGGAAGGACCATGTGGAAGTGCGGACGGCGGGTGGGGTTGTGATGTCCGGAACCATCGACATGATCGCCGCCGACCGCAGCGTCTTCTGGATGATCCGGAACGACGGCGCCGGGCGGACCATGCTCTTCGCCGGAGACAACGTGGCAGTCATCAAGCTGCCGCAGCGGGAACACGCCGCCGCCTGACTGGCGGTCCTGAAGGCCGGGGCCGTTGGAAGCTTCGTGGACGCCGCGTTCCTAAGCCTGCGGGCGGACGTGTTCCATCAGGGCATCAAGGACCGGCAACTGGCCCTTCACCAGCTTGAGCCGGGCTTCCGCCTCGGAAAACCAGCGGGCGTCGTCGATTTCCGGGTACTGCTGGATTCTTCCTGAGCCTTTGGGCCACTCCAGCTCGAAGGTGTTGCTGACGATCTTCCCGGGCCGGAAGTCCTGCTCCGCGGTGAAGACCGTGATGATCTTTCCGGACGGCTGCCGGAACTGTCCGAGATGTTGATACTCCACAGCCGGGGCAGGGGAGCCCATCTCTTCGGCGAACTCCCGGAGGGCCGCCGGGAGAGGCTCCTCGTCCCCGCCGTACTCGCCCTTGGGGATTGACCAGGCATGAGAGTCCTTGCGCGCCCAGAACGGACCGCCCATGTGGGCTATCCACACCTCCAGCCCGCCCGCGCCACTCTTCTTGTACAGCAGTATTCCTGCGCTTAAAACGGGCATCTGACCTCCACATGCTGAGTTTCACAACGAACGGAAACTGCCGTCCAACGTTAACCTGCAGTTCATGGCGCTGCTTTAGGTTATTCCTTCAGGCACTTTGCTCGAAGGGACCCGTTATGGCCAACATTGCTGAGGTTTTGGGACGGCTTACGCCGGATGAACTTGATGAGCTTCGCACTCTTGGTCCGCAGGGGCACCTGCCGCGGTACCTGGTTGACGCGCTGGACCGTGCGGCAGGCGGACCCGGTTCAGGCCGTGGCTACTACGTGCCCACCGGAAACGTCAGTGCTACCGGCGGCCCGCTCCTGGTGCTGCGCAGCGACGTTTCCGGCTGGCTCTTCAACGCGCACAAGGACGACCCCGATTCCTTGTCGCAGCACGGCTAGGGCCGGCACCTTCCGAACCCGGCACGGGCCCCCAGTCTTAGTCAGCACAGGGGATTGTGAATGTTGCGGTGGTACCCGCACCGGGGGTGCTGTCGAGGCGTATTGAACCGCCGTGCGCTTCGATAATGGTTTTGCTGACCGGCAACCCCAACCCGGCGCCCGGGATTGCTGTTTCCCGGGACCGCGCTGACCGGAAGAATTTCGTGAACGCCTGATCCAGCTCTTCGGCGCTCATGCCGACACCGGAGTCCGTAATCGAACAGACAAGTTCCGGCCCCTCCCTTCGTGCCCGCGCCGTGATCCGTCCCCCCTCCTGCGAGTACTTCAGGGCGTTGGAGAGGAGGTTGCCAAACACTTGGCGAATCCGGTTCGGGTCAACCCGGGCGGGCATGGGCTGCTCGACGTCGAGCGTCAGCTCGAGCCCGTTCGCTGCAGCTTTGGCAATGGTCGAGTCAACTACTTCGGTCAGCAGCTTGGCCAGGTCAGTGTCCTCCAGGGACAGCTCCATCCGCTCAGAGGCAACGGCGATGAGGTCGTTGACCAGGCCCAGCAGGTGCTGGGCATTCCGGTGCACCACCAGAAGCTCCGCCTGGATCTCCTCGTGGCCTGGCTCGTCCAGGACCAGTTCAAGGTAGCCGAGGATCGATGTCAGGGGTGTGCGCAGTTCGTGGGAAACGGTGGCGACGAAGTTGTCCTTTGCTTCCAGCGCGCTGATCAGGCCCGTCACGTCCACGAATGTCAGGACCGAACCTCCGTCCTTTCCTTCGCCGCCGCGTATGCCGTGGGCACCCACCGAATAGGCGCGCTGTTGTCCTTGGTCAGCCGGGTCCCCGACCCAGTACAGCTCATCCGAAATGGTGGCACCGCTGATGGCGCGGGCTACCGGCGATCGATGCGGGAGCACGGGGGAGGACCGGTCGGCGAGAAACAGCCCGCCGTCACCGGCCTCCCCGGTAAGGGCTGCCAGTGCCGGATCAGCCTGCATGGCCTTGTTTGTCAGGACGGTCCTGCCCTCGGCATCCACCACCCAGACGCCAATGCCCACCGCTGCCAGCACCGCGTCCAAAAGCCGCTGGCGCCGCACGTTTTCCGCGAGCGTCTGCGCCAGTTCACGTTCGCTGTGCAGAAGTCTTTGCCGTTGCCGGAGAACGATGCCGGCCACCGCATACGCCGTCACGGCGATGGCTGACATCACAAGGGGCAGGAATATTGTTCTGATCATTGCCCCCGGAGCCTGGGCCGCGGAACCGGCGACGGCGGTGGGAAGCACAGTGCTGAGCACCGCACCCACAACGGCCAGGAAAAGCATGTACCTGTGGCGGCGTACCGAAAGCCAAATGACGGGGAACACCAGCAAAAGGCTCAGGACGTTGAAGGCCGTCCCCCCTGCCTCCCTCGTGAAGCCGATCGCTACACAGTCAAGGACGGCAATGACAGCGGACGCGCCAGGGGGCAGCCGCTCCCATGGCACGGCGAGGCAGGCGGCAAAGACCGCGGTGTGGGCCAGGAGTGCCGTCCGGAACATGTCGCTTGCCAGGGTGGCGGGGCTGAACACTGCAGCAGCCGCCACCACAAGACACACGGTGATGGTGAGGGGCAGTTGGGCCAGGACAACCCGGCCCCGGACTCCGAGCCTTCCGTGCAGCGCGTCGATGCGGTCGGCAAGCGGGCCGTTGATGGCCAACTCCCCGCCCTTGCCCGGCCCAACAATGCCCGGTTCCTGCTGTTGCTTCACTAGTCTGGCCCCCAGCGCAGAAATAGAAACCCCCGGCTGCCTGAAGGTAGTCCCCAGAGTACCTGTGACGGCAGGACCTGGCCGGTCTTTTACGTCCGGCAGCAAGCCCCTGCGCCGCAGGCATCAGCCAATCAGCAGGCTCAGGGCCTCCGTCAGGTGCTCCACTTCCCGTACCGAGAAGCCGGCCGGCACCGGCCCCGGCCCGGTGTGGCTTGCGGGGACAACGGCGTGCGTGAATCCCAGCCGGTGGGCCTCCTGGATCCGCTGGTTGATGCCGGGAACCGGCCGGACTTCGCCGGCGAGCCCCACTTCGCCAAAGGCAATCAGCCGGATGGGCAGCGGTTTCCGGGCCTTGGCGGAAGCCACGGCAAGGGCAACAGCGAGGTCCGTGGCGGGCTCGCTCAGCTTCACGCCGCCCACCGTGGCCACGTAGGAATCGTCCTTGTGCAACATAGTGCCCGCCCGCTGCTGCAGGACGGCCAGCAGCATGGAAACCCGGGAACTGTCCAGGCCGCTGGTGGCCCGCCGCGGCTGCGAGTTGGGGCTTTCGGCGAGCAGTGACTGCACTTCGGCCAGCAGCGGACGCCGGCCCTCCATGGTCACGGTGATGCACGTTCCCGAGACCGGTTCCTTGGTGCGGCTGACAAACAGGCCGCTGGGATCGGTGAGTCCTTCGATGCCGTTCTCGTTCAGGTCGAAGCAGCCGACGTCGTCGGTGGGCCCATAGCGGTTCTTGACGGCGCGGAGCAGCCGCAACCGGGAATGCCGCTCGCCCTCGAACTGGCACACCACGTCCACCAAATGCTCCAGCAGGCGGGGCCCGGCAATGGAGCCGTCCTTGGTCACGTGGCCCACCAGCAGGGTGGTCATGTTCCGCCGCTTGGCCGCGGCAATGATGGACGCAGCCACTTCACGTACCTGTGAGACACCGCCGGCGCTGCCGTCCACGTCGGCACTGCTGAGGGTCTGTACGGAGTCCACGATCAACAGCCGGGGCTCGATTTTCTCGACCTGACCCAATGCCTGGCCCAAATCAGTTTCCGCGGAAAGGTACAGCGATTCGGCCACGGCGTCGATCCGCTCGGCACGGAGCTTCACCTGTGCGGCGGACTCTTCGCCGGTAACGTACAGGACGTCCTGCGCGGTGCGGGCGAACTTCGCGGCCACATCCAGCAGCAGCGTGGATTTGCCGACGCCGGGCTCGCCGGCCAGCAGGATGACGGCGCCCGGCACCAGGCCGCCGCCCAGCACCCGGTCCAGTTCATCAACGCCAGTGGGCAGGAACGCGGCCGTGGTTGCGTCCACCTCGGCGATCCGGCGGGCAGGCTCCAGGACCGTAGTGGCCGCGGTCGTACGCGCAACGGCGGTGCCCGTTTCCTCCACGGTTCCCCACGCCTGGCACTCGCCGCACCGGCCCACCCATTTGACGGTGGTCCAGCCGCACTCGGCGCACTTGTAGGCGGGCGCCTTGGACGCCCGGGAAGTCTTTGTTGCCATGGGTTCCACCCTAGTGGCGGGCCCGGACATTCCCGCCCCGCCCGCACCCTGGTGCCACCCGGAAAGCACTTGCCGGTGACCGCAGCCACCTGTATAGTCGAACGTCGAAGGCAATTTCGCCTACAGGATTGTTACCCGAACGGGGCAAGACCTGAGAAGCACACTACGTGCGTCTCGGGTCTTTTTTTGTGCCCAAAAATGGACAGAGAGGTCTGACATGCCCAGTGTTGACTACCGGTCGCTGGCCGGAGATATCCTGCAGGGAGTGGGCGGCGAGAAGAACATCGCCAGCGTCATGCACTGCGCAACACGGCTCCGGCTGAAGCTGCGGGACGAAGCGAAAGCCGACACGGCCGCCATTGAGAAGCTGCCCGGCGTCATCACCGTGATGAAGGCCGGCGGCCAGTACCAGGTGGTGATCGGCAACAACGTCCCCACGGTCTACGCCGAGCTGGGCAAGATCACCAAGCTCACCGGAGACGACGCCGGCGCCACCGACGAACCAGTCCAGCACGGCAACCTGTTCAACCGCTTCATCGACCTGATCTCCTCGATCTTCTCGCCGGTCATCTGGCCGCTGGCCGCGGCCGGCCTGCTCAAGGCGTTCCTGAGCATGGCCACCCAGTTCGGCTGGCTGGACCCCGCATCACAGACCAACGTGATCCTGGCAGCCACTGCCGACGCCATCTTCTACTTCCTGCCGGTCTTCCTGGCGGTTACCGCCGCGAAGCGGTTCAAAACCAACCAGTTCACCTCCATGGCCATCGCCGGCGCGCTGGTGTACCCGAGCATCGTGGCCCTCTCGGCGCAGGCCGAACCGGTCAGCTTCTTCGGAATTCCCGTGGTGATGATGAACTACACCAGCTCGGTCCTGCCGATCATCGTGGCCGTCTGGCTGCAGGGCTACGCGGAGCGCTTCCTCACCCGGGTGCTTCCCTCCGCCATCCGGAACTTCACCACCCCGCTGCTGACCCTCCTGGTTATGGTGCCCTTTGTCCTGCTGACCGTCGGCCCCATCACCACCTTGGCGGCGAACGGCCTTTCCACCGGCATTAACGCCGCCTTCACCTTTGCCCCCTGGCTGGCCGGTGCGATCATGGGCGGCTTCTGGCAGGTCTTTGTGCTCTTCGGCCTGCATTGGGGCCTGGTCCCGGGGATGCTGGGCGAGATCGCTTCCCAGGGCTACTCCCTCCTGCTCGGCCCGCTGCTGGCCGCCGTGCTGAGCCAGGCCGGCGCAACCCTCGCTGTGATGGTCCGCACGCGCAACAAGGCCCGCCGCGCAGTGGCCGGTCCTGCCGCCCTGTCCGGATTCCTCGCCGGCATCACTGAACCCGCCATTTACGGCGTCAACCTGCCCCTGAAGAAGCCGTTCTACTTCGGCATCGCGGGCGGCGTCATCGGCGGCGCCATCGCAGCAGCCGGCGGCAGCGGCGCCACGGCGTTCGTCTTTCCGTCCCTCCTTGGCCTCCCCGCCTTCAGCACGGTAGGCAACTTCAGCCTGCAGCTTTTGGGCACTGGCACTGCCATCGTCATCGCGTTCCTGCTGACCTTCTTCTTCGGTCCCCGCGAAGAGGCAGCTGCAGCGTCCGACGCCGGCACTTCCGTTCCCGAAGCCGCTGCGGAGGCGCAGGCGGCAGCTGTGCCCGTCCCGGCTTCCGCCGCAACCGGCACCGCGGCCGCCGGCGCCGAGGCCCCCGGCACTGCCTCGACCACCGGCACCGGCACTTCTACCGGCACCGTCGAGATCCTCGCGCCGGTCGCCGGTCAGGCAGTGGCCCTGGCCGACGTCCAGGACAAGGTGTTTGCCTCCGGCGCCATGGGCAAGGGCCTGGGCATCATCCCGGCCGACGGCCGCATCTACTCGCCCATTTCCGGCTCCATCAAGGCGGCCATGAAGACCGGGCACGCCTTCGGCATCAAGTCCGAGGACGGCGTGGAGGTCCTGGTCCACATCGGCATCGACACCGTCCAGCTGCAGGGCCGCGGCTTTGAATCTGCCGTCACCCGCGGCCAGCAGGTCCGTGCAGGCGATCTGCTCGCCGTCGTCGACCTGGACGTGGTGACCGAAGCGGGCTACGACACCACCACCCTGGTGATGGTCACCAACACCGCCCAGCTGGGCGGCGTGGACGCGGTGGCCGCCGGCACCCTGGCCCAGGGAGACACCGCCATCACCGTCAAGGTCTAAGCCAAACTCCAGACTCCACTTCCCACTCCTACTGATGAAGGAATGATTATTGTGACCACCACTTTCCCCGACGGATTCCTCTGGGGCGGCGCCACCGCCGCCAACCAGATCGAAGGCGCCTACAACGAGGGCGGCAAGGGCCTCTCCATCCAGGACGTGATGCCCAAGGGCATCACCGAAACTCCCACGGAAGGCCCGACGCCGGAAAACCTCAAGCAGGTGGCGATCGACTTTTACCACCGCTACGAAGAGGACATCGCCCTCTTCGCGGACATGGGCTTCAAGGTGTTCCGTTTTTCCATCGCGTGGAGCCGGATCTTCCCGCTGGGCGACGAGGAAACCCCCAACGCCGAGGGACTGGCCTACTATTCCAGGATCCTCGATGAACTCGAGAAGCACGGCATCGAACCGCTGGTGACCATCAGCCACTACGAAACCCCGCTGCACCTGGCCAGGAAGTACAACGGCTGGACCAACCGTGAACTGATCGGTTTCTACGAGCGCTATTGCCGCACCCTTTTTGAACACTTCGGCGGCCGGGTGAAGTACTGGCTGACATTCAACGAGATCAACTCGGTAATCCACGAGCCGTTCCTGTCCGGCGGCATCCCCACCCCCAAGGATCAGCTCACCAGGCAGGACCTCTACCAGGCCATCCACCACGAGCTGGTGGCTTCGGCCCGGGCCACCAAACTGGCTCACGAACTGATGCCCGGGGCGCAGGTTGGCTGCATGATCATCGCCCTGCCCACCTACCCGCTGACGCCGGATCCCTCGGACGTTGTTGCCGCGATGAACACCGCCCAGGACAGCTACGCGTTCGGCGACATCCACTGCCGCGGCGAATACCCCGGCTACCTGCTGCGGTACTTCCGCGACAACGGGATTGAGCTGGACATCACCGCGCAGGACCGCGAGGACCTGAAGAACACGGTGGACTTCGTGTCCTTCAGCTACTACATGAGCATCTGCGAGACGGCCGACCCCGCCAAGAAGGTCAAAGGTCCCGGCAACATCATGGGCGGTGTTCCCAACCCCACGCTCACGGCATCCGAGTGGGGCTGGCAGATTGACCCGCAGGGGCTGCGGGTGGCGCTCAACGACTACTGGGACCGTTGGCAGAAGCCCCTCTTCATCGTGGAAAACGGTGTTGGCGCGAAGGACCAGCTGGTGGAAGTGGACGGCGCGAAGACCGTCGTCGATGACTACCGGATCGCGTACCTCAACGACCACCTGGTGCAGGCCCGCGAAGCAGTTGAGGACGGCGTCCAGCTCCTGGGTTACACCTCCTGGGGATGCATCGACCTGGTCAGCGCCTCGACCGCGCAGATGAGCAAGCGCTACGGTTTCATCTACGTGGACCGTAACGACGACGGGACCGGCTCCATGGAGCGGCACCCCAAGAAGTCCTACGGTTGGTACAAGGAAGTCATCGCCACCAACGGCGCGAGCCTGAAAGACTGACCCGAGAGAGTTTTTGGGCAGGTACCGCGCCCTAACGGCCGCTGAATTCCTGGTATCTGCCCACAAACTCCCACCCGGGAGCCCGCTCAACGATGAAAGGAGGACGACGTGGAGGTGTTGCGCGTTTTCAACAACAACGTCGTCCTCGCCCGCGACGCGGACAGGGGAGAGGTCATCCTCACCGGGCGGGGCCTCGGTTTCCAGGCCAAGCCCGGCCAGCAGGTGGACGAGGCCAAGGTGGTGCGCGTCTTCGTCCCCGAGGACGGCCGCAATGCGGACAACTTCGGCGCCCTGGTGGCGGCCATCCCGCCCGAACACCTGGCCCTGGCCGACCAGGCGCTGGAAATCGCCAGGGGCGGGGTGGCCGGGCCACTGAACTCCACCACGGTGGTGGCGCTCGCGGACCACCTCAGCTTTGCCATCAAGCGGCTTCGGCAGGGCTTGAACATCGAATACCCGCTGCGCGCCGAGGTCGCCCACCTCTACCCGGACGAGCTGCGGATGGGGCAGCAGATCGTTGATTTCGTCAACGACAGGCTTGAGGAAAAGCTGCCACGCGACGAGTCCGTTGCCGTGGCCCTGCACCTCGTCAACGCGGGCTTCGCCAGCGGTGACCTGTCCTACACGTACCAAATGACCGGTGTCTTCGCGCAGCTCTTCGAGGTGCTGGAGCAGGCCTACGGCCGCGCCTTCGACCGGGAGACAGTCAACGCAGCCCGCTTCATCACCCACCTGCGGTACTTCTTCGTCCGGGCGCACACGGGACGGCAGCTGGCGGAAGGATCAACCGGACTCGGGTCCGCCATCCGCGAAGCCTACCCCGAGGCTTTTGGCACCGCCCTGAAGCTGCAGGCCGTCCTGGAACTCCGGCTCGGCGAGCCCCTCACCGATGACGAAGTGACCTACCTGACCCTGCACGTGGCCCGCATGGCCGACGACCTGCGGCTGAGCCAGGGCGCCGGAACCGGAAGCTAACAGATGCCGGCTAGAGGGCGGGCAGCACGTCCCGGGCCTCGCCCGCGTCCATGCCGGTGGCCTCCAGCAGGTCCACCATCAGCGGCCTGTACAGCATCACCACCGTTTCCCCTTCCAGCCTCTGCACCTCCAGCAGCCTGGGATGCAGCCTGAGCGCAATCTCGCTCAGGTCCTGGCGGGCGGTGCGCAGGTGGGCGCGCCGGGCGCCGTCGTGCGTCTCCGCAAGGCCGAGCGAGAGTTCGTCAATCGCGGCAGCGGTCTCCTGCAGCACCTCCGCGATGTTTTCGGTCGCTTCGTCGGAAAGCGCCGCGTGGTTGATGGCGCTGGTGAGCCGGCGCGCAAAGACCCTGCTGTTTCGCAGGGCAAGATCGATGAAGTCCAGTGACTGCTTGAGCCGGTCCAGCTCGTCACGGTGCCTGCGGTAGGCCGGCGAGAGCGTTGCAATCTCCCCGGAAGCGCGCAGGGAATGGCGCATCGCATCCACCAGCGGCTGGCAGTTGCGGCCGCGGATGAGCGCGTGCCAGGCCTGCGTGGAATCGCTGTTGACGAGCGCGTTGCCACACTCGCGCAGTACCTCGGCCAGTTCATGGAGGAGCTTCTGCACGTCCTTCCGTGGTTCGCGGCGCGGATCCTTGGGCACAAGGATGGTCACCAGCAGCGCGAACAGCCCGCCGATAATAGCGTCAATGCTGCGCGTGAAGGGCCCGCCGGCGGGTGCCGGCAGCAGCACTACCAGCAGCGACTGCAGCCCCAGCTGGGTGGTGAAGATATTGCCGCTGTCGAGGAAACGCGCCAGCAGGATGGAGACGAACAGCACGACGGCGGCAACCCAGATTTCGCCGCCCAGCCAGTGGAGGAGCAGATCGCCCACTGCGATGCCGATGGTGCAGCCCAGCCCAACTTCCACCACCCGGCGCAGCCGGGGCTCGCGGGAGAAGCCCAGGGCGATCAGCGAGGACGTCGCCGCGAACAGCGGTCCTGAGTGGCCCAGCACGTACTCCGCGAACGCGTATGCTCCCACCGCGCAGCCGGTCATCTGGATGGCGGGGGACAGCGAGTTGCGGCTGCGGATCAGGCCGGTGCGGACGCGGCCGCGCACGAACCGGCCGGTTGCTGAGAGTCCCGCTGAAATGGCCATGCGTTCAAGTCTATTCACCGCCCCCGCACTACGGCCGGACATGTGATCTGCGCAATGGTAACCCGGCATATGTAAGCCAATATCCCGCCGTCGTTAAGGTTCCGTTCACTTTGGACCGCCAATCCCGTTACCTGCGGCCCCTAACTTCGATGAAGGTACAAAACGTACGCATCGCGCTGCAGGGTGTCTCCGGCCCTGCCCGCAACTGAGACCCTGGAAGGGGTACATCTAGTGAAGGCACTCCGCTTCGGCCGCCACGCGGCTATCGCTGTTATCGCAGCCGGCGCTCTCGCGCTCACCGCCTGCGGTTCAGACAACGCCACGGGCACCGCGCCCGCCGGCGGCCAGACTTCCGCCGGCCCCAAGGTCACCGGCACGCTTACCGGCATCGGCGCATCCTCCACCGGTGCAGCCATGGACGCGTGGAAGGCCGGGTTCGCTTCAGCCAACCAGGGCGCCACCGTGCAGTACTCCCCGGACGGCTCCGGCGCAGGCCGCAAGGCCATCATCGACGGCTCGGCACAGTTCGCCGGATCGGACGCCTACCTCAAGGACGAAGAGCTTGAGAGCTCCAAGGCCGTGTGCGGTCCCGACGGCGCCATCAACATCCCCGTCTACATTTCCCCGATCGCCGTGGCCTTCAACCTCCCCGGCATCACCGATCTGAAGCTCGACGCCGCAACGGTGGCCAAGATCTTCCGCGGCGAAATCGCCAACTGGAACGATCCCGCCATTGCCGCCCTGAACGAGGGCGTCACCTTGCCGGACCTCAAGGTCACCCCTGTGAACCGCTCGGATGACTCCGGCACCACCACCAACTTCACCGACTACCTGGCTTCGGCAGCTCCCGAAGTCTGGACGGACAAGTCCGCCGGCGTTTGGCCTGCAACCCTGCAGGGCGAGAACGCCAAGGGCACCTCCGGTGTGGTCAAGACCGTCACCGACACCCCCGGTGCCGTGACCTACGCTGACGACTCCGCTGTTGGCGGCACGCTGGGCACCGCGTCCATCAAGGTCGGCGAGGAATTCGTCAAGATCTCCGCTGAAGCTGCCGCCAAGGCCGTGGAAGCAGGCACGCCCGTCGAGGGCCGCGCCAGCACCGACGTTGCCATCAAGCTGGACCGCAAGACCACCGCTGCCGGCGCCTACCCGGTGGTCCTCGTTTCCTACCACGTTGTCTGCAGCGCCTATGACAACCAGGAAACCGTTGACCTGGTCAAGGCCTTCGAGAACTACGTAGTCTCCGAGGAAGGCCAGCAGGCCGCCGCGGATTCCGCGAAGTCCGCCCCGCTCTCCCCGGCCCTGGCAGAGAAGGCCGCCGCGGCCGTCGAGTCCATCAAGGTTAAGTCCTAGTAACCGCTCTGAATCCGGGTTCCCCGCCTGCCGCGAGGCAGCGCGGGGAACTTGGCTTTGGACACCTTCTCTTCCCCTCCCAGTAATCGATCGAAGGGCCGTCGAATGACCGCCACCTCCCTGACCAGCACCCAGGGCGCCGGCCGCGCCGGGGACAAAATTTTCTCGGGTGCCGCGCTGGCCGCCGGCTGCCTCATCCTCGCCGTCCTCTTCGGCGTCGCACTCTTCCTCGTGGTCCAGGCCATCCCGGCGCTGACTGCGCCGGCCGCCGACATCCAGGGCGGTGAGGGCTTCTTCGCCTACATCTGGCCCATCGTGATCGGCACGCTCATCGCGGCGGTCATCGCGCTGGTGATTGCCACGCCCATCGCCATCGGCGTCGCGCTGTTCATCTCGCACTTCGCCCCGCGCGGCCTCGCGTCCGGCCTGGGGTACGTGGTGGACCTTCTCGCCGCCATCCCGTCCGTGATCTACGGCGCCTGGGGTGCGGCGTTCCTGGCCAAGGAAATCTCCCCGGCCTACAACTGGCTCGCGGACAACATGGGCTGGCTGCCCATCTTCCAGGGCCCGGCCTCAGCCACCGGCAAGACCATTCTCACGGCGGGCATCGTTCTCTCCGTGATGGTGCTGCCCATCATCACCTCTCTGTCCCGCGAGATCTTCCTGCAGACCCCCAAACTGCATGAGGAAGCCGCCCTCGCACTGGGCGCCACGCGCTGGGAAATGATCAAAATGTCAGTTTTGCCGTTCGCCCGGCCGGGCATTATCAGCGCCGTTATGCTGGGGCTTGGCCGCGCGCTGGGCGAGACCATGGCAGTAGCGCTGGTGCTCTCCTCCGGGGCACTGACCGCCAGCCTGATCAAGTCCGGCAACCAGACCATCGCCGCGGAGATCGCACTGAACTTCCCGGAAGCCAGCGGACTGAAGGTCAGCACACTGATCGCCGCCGGCCTGGTCCTGTTCGTTATCACCCTGGCCGTGAACATGATCGCGCGCTGGATCATCACCCGGCACAAAGAATTCTCGGGAGCCAACTAAATGACCTCCACGCTTAGCCCCGTGCGCAGCAAGCGCTCGGCGCTCACCAAGGGCCAGTTGCCCAAGTACGCGCCCTACGTGGTCCTGGCCGCCGCGCTGATCGTTGGTGCGGCAATCCTCGCCCTGGTGGGCTTCAACGCGTTCGGCTGGGGCATTGTCTCGGCGATCCTGTTCGCCATCGGCCTGGTGTCCTGGAGCGCCGCTGTTGAGGGTTCCCGCAGGGCCAAGGACAAGCTGGCCACCTGCCTGGTGGTGGGTTCCTTCCTGGTGGCCCTGCTCCCGCTCTTCTCGGTGATCTGGACGGTGCTGGTCAACGGTGTGCCCGGACTGCTGAACCCGGGATTCCTCACCAACTCCATGAACGGCGTGACCGGCGTATTCGACAACCGGGCCGTGGAACAGGGTGCCCCGGTCCTTGGCGGCATTTACCACGCGCTCCTGGGCACCGTCCAGATCACCCTGCTGGCAACCATCATTTCGGTGCCGGTGGGCCTGCTGACCGCCATCTACCTGGTGGAGTACGGCAATGACGGCCGGCTGGCACGCGCCATCACGTTCTTCGTTGACGTGATGACCGGCATCCCGTCCATTGTGGCCGGTCTCTTCGCCGCGGCCTTCTTCTTCGCCGTGGTTGGCCCCGGAACCAAGACCGGCGCCGTGGCCGCCGTCGCGCTTTCGGTCCTGATGATCCCCGTGGTGGTGCGGTCCAGCGAGGAAATGCTGAAGATCGTCCCCAACGAACTGCGTGAAGCCGCGTACGCGCTGGGCGTCCGGAAGTGGCGGACCATCGTCAAGGTGGTCATCCCGACGGCGATCTCCGGCATCGCGTCCGGCGTCACCCTGGCGATCGCCCGCGTCATCGGCGAGACCGCCCCCATCCTGGTCACCGCAGGATTCGCCACCAGCATCAACTCCAACGTGTTCAGCGGCTGGATGGCCTCGCTGCCCACGTTCATCTACACCCAGATCCTGAACCCCACGTCACCGGCCAACCCGGACCCGTCCTCACAGCGGGCCTGGGGTGCCGCCCTGGTGCTGATCATCCTGGTGATGATCCTCAACCTGGGCGCCCGGCTGATCGCCAGGATCTTCGCCCCCAAGACAGGTCGCTGACCGCCTGCTCCTTCCGGTCCCACAGGCCGGATCATAGACTTCAATTCATACCCAGTTAGTGAAGGAACACCATGTCTAAGCGCATCGACGTCAAGGACCTGAACGTGTACTACGGCGATTTCCTCGCGGTGGAAGACGTCACCATCAACATCGAGGCCAAGTCCGTCACCGCGTTCATCGGCCCGTCCGGCTGCGGAAAGTCCACCTTCCTGCGGACCCTGAACCGCATGCACGAAGTGCTTCCCGGTGCCCGCGTGGAGGGTGAAGTCCTGCTCGATGGCGACAACCTCTACGGCCCCGGCGTGGACCCCGTTACCGTCCGCTCGCAGATCGGCATGGTCTTCCAGCGGCCCAACCCGTTCCCCACCATGTCCATCCGCGACAACGTGCTGGCGGGCGTGAAGCTGAACAACAAAAGGATCTCCAAGGGTGAGGCTGACGTCCTGGTGGAACGCTCGCTGAAGGGTGCCAACCTTTGGAACGAGGTCAAGGACCGCCTGGACAAGCCCGGTTCGGGCCTCTCGGGCGGCCAGCAGCAGCGCCTCTGCATCGCCCGCGCCATCGCCGTGGAACCGCAGGTGATCCTGATGGACGAGCCGTGCTCCGCGCTGGACCCCATCTCCACCCTGGCCATCGAGGACCTCATCAACGAGCTCAAAGACCAGTACACAGTGGTGATCGTGACCCACAACATGCAGCAGGCAGCCCGTGTCTCGGACCGGACAGCCTTCTTCAACATCGCGGGCACCGGCAAGCCGGGCAAGCTGATCGAAGTCGGCGACACCCACACCATCTTCAGCAACCCCACCCAGAAGGCAACTGAGGACTACGTCTCAGGCCGCTTCGGATAATCCCCAGCCGCGCCCCAGGCTCGCACGCTCGCCCGGGGACCCCTGCGGCCGTGGGCCCATAGCCGCGCCCCAGGCTCGCACGCTCGCCCGGGGACCCCTGCGGCCGGGGGCCCACAGCCAGCTGAACCAATGGGCCGTCGTTCGCCTACTCGGGCACTTCCAGCTGGAAGCCGCACCGGCAGCGCAGGACCCTGGTGGGAAGTGAGACCGCGCTGAGTCCGCCACTGCCGGTGCTGGTGCGGTAGCAAAGGCGTTCAATCTCAAACTCGGCTTCCTCCATGGGGAAGCCGCAGTGGACGTACTCATCACCGAACATGATGACCTTGGCCATCGAGCGCACCTGGCGCAGGGCCGCGGCCACCTCCGCCGCGTACGCAAGGTGTTCATGGAACCGGCGGCAGTCATGGCAGGTGTAGGAAACCGTGACCAGGTCCCCGTTGGCCGCGCCCATTGCCGTGACGGCGTGGATGGTCAGGTGATGTTCCGTTCCACAGATTTCGCATTCCATATGCCGTGGCTGGGGCAGGGAGTGCCGGGGATTCGAGTTGGACAAAATGCCTGCTCTTTTCCACATGTGCATCCGGGCCGCCGATATTCTGCAGCGGCGTAAGTCCGCGGCCCTGCACCCGGCGGCGGATGTCAGCCCCCGGCAGCAGCGCTTGGGGGCATACTTGTGAATCTACGTCACACGGGTCGGCCTGTACAGGGCAGCACGGACTCCCGGCCCCTCAACGGCCGAGCGGGGACAGTGCGAGGGCCAGCACAAAGGCGAGGGCAGCCGTTGCGGCCGGCGTCAGGATCCACAGTGCCACGATGCGGATCACCAGTTTCCGGTTGGTCACCGAAAAGTTCTGGTTCTCGCCCGCGCCCAGCACCGCCGAGGTGACGGTGTGCGTGGTGGAGAGCGGCCACTGCAGGCCAATGGCACCCACAAACAGCATGAGGGCACTGAGGATTTGGGCCACAGAGCCTCGCAGCGGATCAACCTTGGTGATTTTGTGGCCTATGGTGTGCGAGATCCGCCAGCCCCCGTACAACGTGCCGGCAGTGATCATCGCCGCCGTCAGCAGCGCCACCCACACAGGAATAGTGCCGCCGTCGGAATAGCCCGCCGCGAGCATGGCGAGGATCAGCACGGCGCTGATCCGCTGCCCATCCTGCAGGCCGTGGCCAAAGGCCACCGCCCCGGCAGCTATGGACTGGCTCCGGCGGAACCGCTGGTTGACCACGTTGGGCTGCGTGTACCTGGCCGCCCAGGTGGCCGGATAAACCAGCAGGAAGGCTCCGCTGTAGGCCACCAGCGGAGACAGCACCAGCGGCAGGACCACCTGGAACAACAGTGAGTGGTCCACGCCGCCCACGCCCGTTCCGCCCACCGCGAGGCTGGCGAGCCCGGCCCCGGCAAAGCCGCCCACCAAGGCGTGCGTGGAAGATGCCGGAATGCCCCGCCACCACAGCAGGATGCCCCACGCGATGGCACTGCCCAGGCCGGCGAGCAGGATGCTGAGGCCGTCCGTCCCTTCGGGCAGGTGGACCCAGGTCTGGCTGACGGCCACGGCCAGGAGCGCGCTCAACAGTGCGCCAATGAAGTTGAAGAAGGCGGCCAGCAGGACGGCCACGCTGGGCGTAAGGGCCCGGGTCCGGACGGCAAGGGCCACCGAGGTGGACACGTCGCGGAAGCCGTTGACGAACGCGAACACGGCTGCCAGCAGGACCACCACGCCGAAGACGACTGCTGTCACCTCAGGATTCCTTGACGATGATGCTGCCTACCTGGGTGGCGATGCGCCGCATGTCCTTGGTGACGTCCACCAACTGGTTGGCGACATCACGGTTCCGTGAGTACTGGGCCCACTTCATGTCCCTGATCATGTCCGCCACCCACACCCGGTGCGTCCGTTCAGCACGCTTGGCAAGGCGAAGGATTTCGATCCAGTAATCTTCCAGGTCGTCCAGGTTGTCCAGCCGGCGCATGGCGTCCACGGTGAGCTCGGCCTGCCGGCTGATGATTTCCAGCTGGTCCGCGGCGCGCTTGGGCAGCCGATCGAGCCGGTACAGCGCCACCAGTTCCGCGGCGGCGTCCAGCCCTTCGATGGCTTCGTTGAGGAAGCGGGACAGGGCATACATGTCTTCGCGGGGGAGCGGGTTTACGAAGCTGGTGCGCATGTGCGTCAGGAGGGCGAAATGCAGCTCGGCGGATTTGGCCTCGTGGTTGTGCATGTCTTCCACGAGCTTGCCGTGCTCATCGGCTGGGACGCCGAGGATTTCGGCCAGGGTGGCACTGGCCAGCACGATCTGCTGCGCCATCTGCGTTAGGAGGTTCAGCCCGGCGGGCTCCTGGGGAAAAAGGCGCAGCTTCACGTAGTTACCGGTCTCCGGGATAAGTACAGGGCAAATGTTGTCTGCCGTGTGACTTGACGCCGGCGCGCAACTGACGCTAACTCTACCGGCCCGTTACTGCACCCCTGAAATGGGCCGGCAGGAAAACAGGCAATCGATAATTGGGCAGAAAAATGGTGCCGAACCGGATACGCCTCTCGGCGGTAGGCCGCTCTAGGCGGCTGAATGTTGAAGCCCGGGGGTTTCGCGGCTCGGCACCAGTTTCAGTGTTCTACGTTGATTGGCCCAAGTCAACATTGACAGATCCGGGCTCTTGGGCCAGTGCGGCGGCTTAGTCCAGCTCACCGAGGCGCCAAGCATTGGCGGCGTGCTCGAGGTCCTCGGCGGTCTTCACCAGCTGGTGGGAGTTGCGGGTGAGTTTGCTCGCGTGCGCCTCGTTCCCGTGCTCGGCACCGTCGGCGAGGGTGGCCTGGCCGAGTGCCACCACGCGGCAGAACGCGGCGGACCGTTCCAGCGCGACGTCGAACTCGCCGTCGAACGCGCCGGAAAGGATGGCGTCAGCCATCGCCTTCATTTCGTCCGCACCGGGCGGCTCGGCCGCGCCCGCCACCACGTTGGAGACCTGGGCGGTGTCCTTGCCCGCGCGGAAGTACACCGAAATGCGCTCCGGGTCCTGAACCGTGGCCGCGCGCAGGGCGTACAACCGCCACAGCGCGCCGGGCAGCGAACGGGCCGGGCTTTCGGCCCACATTTCCGCAATGGCCTCCAGGCCCTGCTCGTCCGCAAGTTTGACCAGCCGCTCGGTCACTACGGGATCGTCGCTGTCCCGGCCGTGGCGGACCAGCGCCTGTGCAGCGAGGTGGGCGGCTTCGGATACGCGGGCGGGGTCGGCGCCGCCGGCGAAGGGTTCGAAGTCGACGGGCGCGAAAGGCTTCGGCTTGTGGTGCCGGTTGGCGCCGCCGTAATGACTGGAACCTGTTTGCTCGCTCATGCCACCCACGCTACTCCTGTGCCATGCGGGAAATCGAGCATCCGGACATAGCCGATGGACGCCAGCGCCAGGATCGGCCGCGGGCCGGACCTGCGTGCGAATGGTGCCTGAACCATGGGTTAGAGTATTAACGTCCAGAAATGGATGGGCCGGGTCGGCCGGCACGACGTGCCGAAGCAGCCCGGCTGGGGCCTTTAGCTCAGTTGGTAGAGCATCGGACTTTTAATCCGTGGGTCGTGGGTTCGAGCCCCACAGGGCCCACTCTTTTAGCGAAGAGCGGGAAATCCCCCGGCAGCCTCCCCGAGGCCGCCGGGGGATTTCTTGTTGGCGGCACCCGGCACAATGGGGAGATGACAAAAAGCAGCGCCGGGCGGCTGCCACGCCTCGAGGACGTGGCCGAACTCGCCGGTGTCTCCCACCAGACAGTTTCCAGGGTGGTCAACGGCCACCCGAACGTCAGCAAGGCAACCCGCGAAAAGGTCGGGGCGGCCATCGCAGAGCTCGGCTACCGGCGCAACACCGCAGCCCGGAGCCTGGTGACCCGGCGCTCGCAGACCATTGGTGTGCTCGGCAGCGAGCTGTCCCAGTATGGCCCGGCCAACACCCTGTTGGGAGTGGAGCAGGCGGCACGGGATGCCGGCTACTTCGTCAGCATCGCCGCGCTGCGATCCGTGGGCCGGGACGCCATCGTCGATGCACTGCGGCACTTCCGGGACCAGGCGGTGGACGGGATAGCTGTCCTGGTGCCGCATACACAAACCCTGCGGATCCTGGAAGAGTTTAATGCCGGCGTGCCCGTGGTGGCGGTCGGCTCGGCGGGAAGCCCGGCCGTGAGCGGGGCGATGGTGGACCAGAAGCGCGGGGCGGAGATCGCCGTCGGGCATCTCATCGAGCTGGGGCACAGCCGGATCGGACACGTGGCCGGGCCGGCGGACTGGATCGACGGCGCCCTGCGCACCGAGGGCTGGCGCGCCGCCCTGCAGCACGCAGGGCTTCGGGACGACCTGCTGCTGGAAGGTGACTGGAGCGCGGGCAGCGGCTACGCGATCGGGCGGCAGCTGGCAGCAGAACGCACCGCGACTGCCGTGTTTGTGGGAAATGACCAGATGGCCCTCGGGGTGCTGCGCGCCTTCAACGAGGCGGGGGTCCGCGTGCCCGACGACGTCTCCGTGGTGGGGTTCGACGACCAGCCGGAGTCCGGCTACTTCACCCCGCCGCTCACCACCGTCCGGCAGGACTTCGAAGAGCTCGGGAGGCGCTGCATGGACACCATGCTGAAGGAGATTGAGGCGGGTGCCGCCGTCAGTTCAACGGTAGTCACCCCGGAGTTGGTTCGCCGGGAGAGTGTGGCGGTGCTGCCAGGCTGACTGACCGGATAACGGCTCCGCAATGGGTCCGCGCCGCAGGCACGGTGTGTATGCTGGCCGGAAGACGGCGCCACAGATTCATGAATTTTCCAGGCACGGCCCGTGAGGCACCTCGTTTCTACGCGGAGGTTTTCGGCGGGGAGCTGTCCCTGCACACCTATGCGGATTTTCGGCCGCAGCAACGGTCCGCCGGGCGCCATTGCCCGCGGGGTGCTCACGGGCGCCATGGCAAGTGTGGGATGGGATGCGGCGGCGGGCGAGAGGACCGTCCGGTTCGAAGGAGTCATGCTTTCCTTGCTTGGAACGGCTGCACCTGATGTTCTTCACAGCTGGTTTGACCAGCGGCTGCGCGGGGAAGGTGGTGGAACCCCTTTGCCCAAAGCCCTGGGGCGCTTCCGATGGCCAGGTGGTTGACCGCCACGGGCTTCACTGGCTCATTGGGTACGAAGCCTAGCGACGACGGCTGCGGGCTAACGGGCGGCGATCTTACTTCGGCCCGACCTGACGCGGCCGGCCCAGCCGGCAGGCCGGGGCCAGTAGCTGATGACGGCATTCGTCGCGAGGGCCGCGGCCATGTGCACGTAAAGCATCAGGTGCAGCGAGTAGCCTGCGGGCGCGGCCATCTCGCCTGCCTGCGATGGTTCCTGGCTGACTCCGCCGTGCCCGTGCCCTGAGAGCCCGCTTCCGGAGCCGCCGGCAAAAACCGCGAACCCCAGATGGAGCAGCTGCTGGGCCACCCCGCACAAAAGCAGTACCACCCAGCCCGGCAACGGAAAGCGACCCAGTATCGCCGCCGCCATGCCGAACAGTGCGGCCAGCGCCCCAAGGATCATAAGGCTGGGCGCGGGGCCTCCGGCGGCCAGGTGGGCAGCCAGCCCGAGGCCGGTGGAAAGCGGACCGGCCAACCACGCGAGACCGCCGGCGCGGGCGTGTGGTTTCGCATCCCCGTCCACGGAGCTCCTTCCGGTTGTGCTGGACTTCATCCTGTCCTTACATCTTTACCCCTTTGGGCGGCGTCCCACACTTTCCCGGCGCGAGCTGCATGTTCCAGGCCCAAAAAGCACTTACCCCTGCATTGACATTCGTCTTGTTAGCGCTCACAATCGAAGGGCCGCGAAGCTGCGGCAGCTATCGGAGGAACTTCTTTATGGATGTCAGAGTGGACACGGACAGCTACGTCATCGGTGTGGACTACGGGACGCTTTCCGGCCGGGCAGTGGTGGTCCGCGTCCGGGACGGCAAGGAGTTCGGCAGTGGCGTGTATGAGTACCCGCACGCAGTGGTGACGGGGGCCCTTCCCAGCGACCTGTTGGACGCTTCCGGCGAACCAGGTGCCCGGCTTCCCGGCGAATGGGCGCTTCAGGTGCCCAATGACTACCGCGACGTCCTGCGGACTGCAGTTCCGGCTGCCGTCGCCGACGCGGGAATTGAGCCGGCTGCCGTCGTCGGAATTGCCACGGACTTTACCGCCTGCACCATGGTGCCGGCCAAGGCGGACGGCACCCCGCTGAACGAGCTGCCGGGGTACGCGAACCGGCCCCATGCCTATGTGAAGCTGTGGCGCCACCATGCAGCGCAGGGCCAGGCCGACCGGATCAACCAGTTGGCGGCCGAGCGGGGCGAGGAGTGGCTGCCGCGATACGGCGGGTTGATTTCCTCGGAATGGGAGTTCGCCAAGGGCCTTCAGCTCCTGGAGGAGGACCCCGAGGCTTACGCGGAGATGGACCACTGGGTTGAAGCTGCCGACTGGATCGTCTGGCAGCTGTGCGGCCGATACGTCCGCAATGCCTGCACCGCCGGGTACAAGGGCATCTACCAGGACGGGCGCTACCCGTCAGAGGACTTCCTGGCCGCCCTGAACCCGCAGTTCAAGGACTTCGTCAGTGCCAAGCTCGAGCACACCATCGGGCGCCTCGGAGAGGCCGCCGGATACCTCACGGCTGAGGCTGCTGCCTGGACTGGCCTGCCCGAGGGGATCGCGGTTGCGGTGGGCAACGTGGACGCCCATGTGACAGCGCCTGCTGCGAGGGCAGTGGACCCCGGCCAGCTGGTAGCCATCATGGGCACCTCCACCTGCCACGTGATGAACGGCACCGAACTCCGGGAAGTGCCCGGCATGTGCGGGGTGGTGGACGGCGGCATCGTGGACGGACTCTGGGGCTACGAAGCCGGCCAGTCCGGGGTGGGCGACATTTTCGCGTGGTTCACCACGTACGGCGTGCCGCCGGCATACCACCAGGCAGCCGAAGCGGCCGGACTGGGCATCCACGAATACCTGACAGAACTGGCCTCCCGGCAGGCCATCGGCGGGCACGGCCTGATAGCCCTGGACTGGCACTCGGGCAACCGTTCGGTGCTGGTGGACCATGAGCTCTCCGGCCTTGTGGTGGGCCAGACCCTGGCCACGCGCCCCGAAGATACCTACCGTGCGCTGCTGGAAGCCACCGCTTTCGGAACCCGGACCATTGTGGACGCATTCCGCAACTCCGGCGTTCCGGTGAAGGAGTTCATCGTGGCCGGCGGACTGCTCAAGAACCCGCTCCTCATGCAGATCTACGCAGACGCCACCAACCTGCAGCTCTCCACGATCGGCTCCTCGCAGGGTCCGGCCCTCGGGTCCGCCATCCACGCCGCCGTGGCAGCCGGAAAGTACGCCACCATCCGTGACGCCGCGGCCGCCATGGGTTCCGAGCCCGGCGAGGTCTACACCCCCATTCCGGAGAACGTGGCCGCGTACGAGGAACTGTTCCAGGAGTACAAGGCCCTGCACGACTACTTCGGCCGCGGCAGCAACGACGTGATGCACCGGCTCAAGGCCATCCAGCGGCGGGCCGCCGGCTCACTCTCCGCGACCGGGGCCGGCACTTCCGCGGCCGCGGTGGAGGTGTCGGCATGAGCGCCGGAATCCTTGACGCTATTGCCCGGGTCCGCAAGGACGTCTGCGCCCTCCATGCCGAACTCACCCGGTACGAACTGGTGGTGTGGACGGCAGGCAACGTTTCCGCCCGTGTCCCCGGCCACGAACTGATGGTGATCAAGCCTTCCGGCGTCTCGTACCAGGACTTGACACCGGAACAGATGGTGGTCACGGATCTCTACGGGGTGCCGGTGGCCGGCGATGCGGCAGGTGAGTGGGGCAACCCGGCGTTGTCGCCGTCGTCGGACACCGCAGCGCACGCGTACGTCTACCGGCACATGCCCGAGGTGGGCGGGGTGGTGCACACACACTCCACCTACGCCACCGCCTGGGCGGCGCGCGGGGAAGCAATCCCGTGCGTGCTAACCATGATGAGCGACGAATTCGGCGGGCCCATCCCGGTGGGGCCGTTCGCGCTGATCGGCGATGATTCGATCGGCCACGGCATTGTGGAGACGCTGAAAAACTCAAACTCGCCGGCAGTTCTGATGCAGAACCACGGCCCGTTCACCATCGGCAAGGACGCCAAATCCGCGGTAAAGGCTGCCGTGATGTGCGAGGAAGTGGCCCGGACAGTCCACATCGCGCGGCAACTCGGGGAGCCCGTTCCCATCGACCAGGGGCACGTCGATTCCCTCTACGCCCGCTACCAGAACGTTTACGGCCAGTAGTCCCGCCGCCGGACCCCAAGACTTATTCCAAGGAGACCCATGAGTACCGCAGCAAACACTTCCCTTGACGGTTACGAGGTCTGGTTCCTCACGGGCAGCCAGCACCTCTACGGTGAAGACGTCCTCAAGCAGGTGGCCGCCCAGTCGCAGGAGATCGCCACCCAGCTCAACGCTGCGTCCTCGGTGCCGGTGCGGATTGTGTGGAAGCCGGTCCTGACCGACTCGGATGCCATCCGCCGCACGGCACTGGAGGCCAACTCGGACGACGCCGTTATCGGTGTTACGGCCTGGATGCATACGTTCTCGCCAGCCAAGATGTGGATCCAGGGCCTGGACCTGCTCCGCAAGCCGCTGCTGCACCTGCACACCCAGGCCAACCGGGACCTGCCCTGGGCGGACATCGACTTCGACTTCATGAACCTCAACCAGGCCGCGCACGGCGATCGTGAGTTCGGCTATATCCAGTCCCGCCTGGGCATCGCCCGCAAAACCGTGGTGGGGCACGTCTCCAACCCCGAGGTCGCCAACCAGGTGGGGTCCTGGCAGCGCGCCGCCGCCGGCTGGGCCGCGGTGCGGACCCTGAAGCTGACCCGCTTCGGCGACAACATGCGCAACGTCGCCGTCACCGAAGGCGACAAAACCGAGGCGGAGCTCCGCTTCGGCGTCGCAGTGAACACCTGGTCCGTGAACGAGCTCGCCGATGCCGTGCACGGCGCCGCAGAGCCCGACGTCGATGCCCTGGTTGCCGAGTACGAGGACCTTTACGACGTGGTGCCGGAGCTCCGCGCAGGCGCGGCCCGGCAGGAATCGCTGCGGTACGGCGCCAGGATCGAACTGGGCCTGCGCAGCTTCCTGGAAGCCAACGGGTCTGCCGCCTTCACCACCTCCTTCGAGGACCTGGGCGCGCTCCGCCAGCTCCCCGGCCTGGCCGTGCAACGGTTGATGGCCGCGGGCTACGGCTTCGGCGCCGAGGGCGACTGGAAAACCGCCATCCTGGTCCGCGCCGCCAAAGTCATGGGCGCCGGACTGCCCGGCGGCGCGTCGCTGATGGAGGACTACACCTACCACCTGGAGCCCGGCTCCGAGAAGATCCTCGGAGCGCACATGCTCGAGGTCTGCCCGTCCCTGACCGCCGGCAAGCCCCGCCTTGAAATCCATCCGCTGGGCATCGGCGGCAAGGAAGACCCGGTACGCCTGGTTTTCGACGCCGATGCCTCCCCGGGTGTGGTGGTGGCCCTCTCGGACATGCGGGACAGGTTCCGCCTGGTGGCCAACGCCGTCAACGTCGTCCCGCTGGACCAGCCGCTGCCGAACCTGCCCGTGGCCCGCGCCCTGTGGCAGCCGAAACCCGACTTTGCCACCTCCGCCGCCGCCTGGCTCACCGCCGGCGCGGCCCACCACACAGTGCTTTCCACCCAAGTGGGAATGGACGTGTTTGAGGACTTTGCCGAGATCGCCAAAACCGAGCTGCTCACCATCGACGAAGGAACCACCATCCGGCAGTTCAAAAAGGACCTGAACTGGAACGCCGCCTACTACAAACTTGCCGGCGGAATCTAGGTTGCCTAGTGGCCGAAGTGCGCTCGCGGCGGGCCTTCGGGCAACCGTTCGAGGATGTCCTCCGCCACCCTGCGGACCTTGATATTCCGGTGGCTTGAGGCCTTGGCCAGGATCGAGAAAGCCTCGTGGTAGGAACACCTGTTCTGGGCCATGATCACCCCGCAGGCAACGTTGATGGACGTTCGGCTGTCCAATGCAAGGCGCAGGTCCGAGGCGGTGGACCTCGCGTTGTGCAGGTCAAGGGCCATCTGCAGGCTCTTGGAGGCAAGGCCGGCGAAGGCCCGCGCCTCGGAGATCACCTGCAAGGGGAACGCCTTGGCGTCCTGGGCGAAAAACGCCATGGCCGCGCTGGTCTGGCGGACCGGAGTGCCATCGTCCCGCACATCCCCGGCGTCCTGGTCCACGCGGAGCCGGACCCCCAGGACGCTGCCCAGGTTAGCCAACTGCAGCTGGCCGCAATACCGCGGCCAGCGGAAGTCCCCGCTTCGTTGCAGCACTGCCACGGGATGCCCCCCGGACAGGACCTCACTGACTGGCCCTTCGCCTGTTTCCTGCTCCCATTCAAGCAGGCGGATGACTTCCGGCGAGGTTCCGGTGATGGCCGGCGTCCTCTTCGTCTGGTGCACCACCACGCCGCACTCAATCACAAGCCCTGCCGTGCGGACCACGGCCCGTGCGGACGCGGCGGCGAGCAGTTCGAGTGAATCCTGCAGCGTCTCCGTGCCGGTCATCAGGTCCAGCAGGATTCCGTCAGGCTTCCCTGGTGCGGAGGCTTTCGCCGCTGCGGGGGACGGCGTCCTGGGCTGGAGGGGCTGTGCTGCTGTGGCGCGCCCGGAGCTGGAGGTTCCGCGTGCGCCGTTTCCGGGCGCGGCAGCAACCTGCCGGTGGTGGTTGCTGCCCTGCGGGGAAGTGAGAGGGCCGGCGACGGCTGGGGGAGAGGCCTTGGTCTCAAAGGCCTCCTCGTCGCCGGCCCCGTCTAGTGCCCGGGTCCGTCGGACCGGGAAACCGGAGCTTGCGTATCGTGCATGCATTACGTCTCACACCCCCTCGTGAGTCAAGTACCGCGAGCCAGAACGCGTTCATGTCTCTGTGAAAAACCTAGTTCCGCGGCCGTCCGGGGAGAATGCGTAACCGGTACTCGTTTTTGGAATTAGGTACTACTTGGTTTTTGGACTGCACTACCTGCTTTCGGCGTCTGTGCAGGTGGGTGGCGCGGGGTACCGGGAACCGCTTGGTGCGCGCTCAGGGCGCCGGACAGGCCGCCGGGCTTGACGCTGGACCCGGTAGCCCCAACAATATTTCTATAACGTTGTAAAGATAAATGAATAACCAGGAACGAGGACGTTTTCGTGGCAACAACAGAACCGGCCGGCAGCAGCGGGGCCAGCGCCGCAGGACCAGCCGCAGCAAAAATCACCATGGACCCCGCCTTTTCAGTGGGCCCCGTCCGCCGCCGCACGTTCGGCGCCTTTGTGGAGCACCTGGGACGCTGCGTATACACCGGAATCTTCGAACCGGACCATCCGCAGGCGGATGAGGATGGTTTCCGGAAGGACGTGCTGGAGCTGACCCGTGAGCTCGGGGTGTCCACGGTCCGCTACCCGGGCGGCAACTTCGTATCCGGGTACCGCTGGGAGGACGGCGTTGGCCCCGCAGGCAAGCGGCCTGTCCGCCTCGACCTCGCCTGGCACTCCACCGACCCCAACCTGGTAGGCGTCGACGAGTTTGCCAAGTGGTCCGCCAAGGCCGGTGTAGAAACCATGATGGCCGTGAACCTCGGCACCCGCGGAACGCAGGAAGCCCTGGACCTGCTGGAATACTGCAACATCGACGGCGGCACGGCCTTTTCCGACCAGCGCCGCGCCAATGGCGCGGAAGCCGGCTACGGCATCAAGATGTGGTGCCTGGGCAACGAGATGGACGGGCCGTGGCAGATTGGGCACAAGAATGCCCTTGAGTACGGCCGGCTGGCCGCCGATACCGCCCGGGGCATGCGCATGATCGAACCCGACCTGGAGCTGGTGGCCTGCGGCAGTTCCGCCCCCACCATGAACACTTTCGGCGAGTGGGAGCGCGTGGTCCTCTCCGAAACCTACGAGCTGGTAGACCTCATCTCCGCTCACCAGTACTTTGAGGACTTCGGTGACCTGCAGGAACACCTCTCCGCCGGCCACCGGATGGACGCCTTCATCCACGACATCGTGAGCCACATCGACCACGTGAAGTCGGTGAAGAAATCAACCAGGCAGGTGAACATCTCCTTCGACGAGTGGAACGTGTGGCACATGAGCCGCGATGAGTCCCGGGCACCCACCGGCAAGGACTGGCCGGTAGCCCCCGTCCTGCTGGAGGACACCTACACGGTGGCGGACGCCGTCGTCGTTGGGGATCTCCTGGTCACCCTGCTCAAGAACACGGACCGTGTCCACTCCGCCAGCCTGGCGCAGCTGGTCAACGTGATCGCCCCCATCATGACCGAGCCCGGCGGCCGCGCGTGGAAGCAGACCACCTTCCATCCGTTCGCGCTCACCTCACGGCACGCGTCCGGCACAGTGCTGCAGCTCGCCGTCGAATCCCCGCTGGTCAGCGGAGGCAAGACGGCCGAATTTGCCGCAGTGTCCGCCGTCGCAACCTTTGATGTAGACAAAGGCGAGGCTGTGGTGTTCGCCGTCAACCGCTCGGCTACCGACGCGCTGGGCCTGGAAGCGGTGGTGTCCGGCTTGGGTGACGTCCGCGTGGTGGAGGCGCTCACGTACGCCAACAAGGATCCGTACTGGCAGGCAACCGCTGATGATTCCACCTCCGTCCTGCCGGCGGAGAACCTTTCCGTGAAGTCCGACGGCGGCCGCCTCACCGCCGAGCTGCCGGCAGTGTCCTGGACCATGATCCGGCTGGCGGCAGGCAACTAATCCCCAAGGAGTTTGTGGGCAGTTACCGGGACCTCAAGGGGCCTCAAGTCCCGACAGCTGTCCAAAACTCCAGGGGAGGGAGCGGCATGACGGCGGCGGCCCCCGGGTGGCAGGATGGACGGCATGGAACTGCACATCACGGGGGATCCCGCCGCGGACAAGTTGTTGAGCGAGGACGCTTTCGCATTGCTGACGGGCATGCTGCTGGACCAGCAGGTGACCATGGAATCGGCGTTTGCCGGGCCGGAAAAAATCAAGACCAGGATCGGGTCCATAAAGCCCGAGGCCATCGCCTCCCAGGAACCGCAGGCCTTCGTCGAGATGTTCAAGGAACGGCCGGCAGTCCACCGCTTCCCGGGATCCATGGCGGCACGCGTGCAGGCGCTCGCCGAAACAGTGCAGAGCGAGTGGGACGGCGATGCCACCGCGATCTGGACCAGGGGCGGGCCTGACGGCAGCGAGGTGCTGCGCCGGCTCAAGGCGTTGCCCGGCTTCGGCGAGCAGAAGGCCAAAATCTTCCTGGCCCTGCTGGGCAAGCAGTGCGGACTCCAGGCGCAGGGCTGGCGTGAAGCGGCTGGCCATTATGGCGAGGAAGGGGCCTACCTTTCGGTGGCGGATATCGTCGATCCGGGGTCCCTCACCAAAGTGCGCGCCAGCAAGCAGGCTGCCAAGGCCGCGGCGAAGGCAGCAAAAGCCAAGGACTGACCAGGGCCCGTTCCGGCCCCCTTTCCTCAGGGCCGTTCCCGCAGGGACGGCTTCTTCTGCAACGATGTATGCGGGGAACAGGCGGAACCACAAGAAGGAGCCACGATGGCGGTCACCATGAACGATGTAGCGAGGGCGGCGGGCGTCTCGCTAAAGACGGTGTCCAACGTCCTGAACGACTACGAGTTCATCCGGCCCGCCACCAAGCAGCGGGTCCAGGACGCCATCGCCGAACTCGGGTACGAAGCCAACCTGACGGCCCGCAGCCTCCGCTCCGGCAAGACCCGCATGCTGGGCCTGGTCCTGTCCGACCTCTCGGCGCCGTACTACGCGGAGCTGGCCTCCAGGCTGATGAAGGCCGCCGCCCAGCGGGGTTACCGGGTCCTGGTGGAACAGTCGGACGCCGTGGCGGACGCGGAGCTGAACGCGCTGCAAGGTCCGTTCCGGCAGCTGACCGACGGCCTGCTGTTCACTCCGCTGGTGATCGACGCCGAGGCCATCGCAGCCCGCCTGGGCAGAAAACCCTTGGTAATGCTGGGCGAACACGTCCTCGATCCCAGGTTCGACCTCGTCACCATGAAGAACGAGGAAGCTGCCGCCGCCCTGGCAACCCATCTGCTGGGTTCCGGACGCCGTCGGATTGCCGTTGTTGGCGCGCACCCGGAGGAGTCCACCGGCAGCCCCGGCCTCCGCCTCAACGGCTACCGAAAAGCGCTGGAGCAGGCCGGCGTCCCGTTCGATCCGGCCCTGGTGGCGCCGTGCGAATGGCGCCGGGACAACGGCGCGGCCGCCGTGGCCGGGCTCCTGGAGAAGGGCGTTAAATTCGACGCCGTCTTCGGCCTGAATGACGTCCTTGCGCTGGGCGCCATGCACGAACTGCTGATCCGCGGCGTCCGGGTGCCGGACGAGGTGGCCGTGGCGGGCTTCGACGACATTGACGAAGCCCGGTTTGCGTCGCCGTCCCTTACCACCGTCTCACCGGGCATGGAGGAAATCGCCGAGCGCTCCATCGCCCTGCTTCTCGACCGGATCGAGGGGCAGGAAAAGGACAGCCACGGTATCCACGTGGAGGCCGGGTTCCAGCTGCAGATCCGCGAATCGGCGCCTTAGGTTCGGGAGCCGGGTTTGGGACACGGGGTTTCGTGCGTCCTGCCCCAGGGTACGGTTCCGGCACGAGCCCCGTGAGGAAAGGTGTCCACATGATTGCACTTCTTGTTATCGACATGCAGAACGCCTATTTCGAGGCGCCGGAACTGGCAGCGCAGCAGGAGCAGTTGGTGGCATCCTGCAACAGGCTGCTTGAGGCTTTCAAAGCCGGTGGCCACAAGGCGCTGATGGTGGGCACGGAGCACGAGCGGGACAAATCCACCTGGACGCTGAACATGCTCGACGACGACCAGGGCTTTATCTTCCGCGGCAGCAAGCAGGCGGAGGCGGTGCCCGGGCTGGCTATTGACGGCCTGCCCCAGCTGAACAAGACCCGGGACAGCGCGTTCATAGGGACCAACCTGCTCGCCCGCCTCCGCAACTGGGGTGCGGACGAGGTGGTGCTCGCCGGCGTCTCCACCCACAACTGCATCGCCCAAACCGGTGCTGACGCCTTCGCCCACAACATCCGTGTCACCTATGCCAAAGACGCCATGGCCTCGGAGGACAGCCAGGATGCTGCGGACATGCTGCGCATCCTGTCCACGACTTACCGCCAGCCCGTCCAGTCCAGTGACGAGATCCTGGCCCGCCTCAACCACTGAGCAACCCGCCGCCGGGGCAAGGGGTACGTGACCTGGCCGGGAATGGAGAGCCGCGGATAACAAAACTGAAATGTGGCGGAAACGTCTGCCACCTACTGTGGGTTCCACGCCGTCCGCTGGCCGTCGAAGGGACCCCCATGCATCTGATGCCACGTGAGCAGGAAAAGCTGCTGATTGTAGTGGCGGCCGACCTCGCCCGGCGGCGCCAGGCCCGCGGACTCAAGCTCAACTATCCGGAATCCGTGGCCATCATCAGTTACGAGCTCATCGAGGGTGCCCGTGACGGACGCAGCGTTGCCGAGCTCATGAGCTACGGCACTACCCTGCTGAGCCGGGAGGACGTTATGGAAGGCGTGCCTGAAATGATCCACGACGTGCAGATCGAGGCCACGTTCCCGGACGGCACCAAGCTCGTCACCGTCCACGATCCCATCCGCTGAAGGGGCAGGCAATGATTCCAGGAGAGTACGTCCTCCGGCCGGAACCGGTGATGGTGAACGCGGGCAGGGACGCGATCGACGTCGTCGTGGTTAATACTGGTGACCGGCCTGTGCAGGTGGGCTCACATTTCCACTTCGCCGAAGCGAACGCCGCCCTTGCCTTCGACCGGGAGGCAGCCTACGGCCGGCGCCTGGACATCCCCGCCGGCACGGCGGCACGGTTCGAACCGGGGGACTCCCGGAACGTGCGGCTGATCGAGCTTGCCGGCACCCGCGAAGTCTTTGGGCTGGGCAATGCGGTCAACGGAAAGCTCGACGGCGGCACCCGCCTGGAAGGGGACGGCGCGTGAGCTTCGAGATTCCCCGCCGGCAATACGCCGACCTCTACGGCCCCACCACCGGTGACGCCATCCGCCTGGCCGACACAGACCTCTTCCTCGAGATCGAGAAGGACCTCACCGTGTACGGCGAGGAAGTGGTGTTCGGCGGCGGCAAGGTGATCCGCGACGGGATGGGCCAGAACGGACAGGCAACAAGGGACGGGGACGTCCAAGGGGGAGACGTCCCGGACACCGTCATCACCAACGCCGTGATCCTGGACTACACCGGCATCTACAAGGCCGACGTGGCGCTCAGGGACGGACACATCTTCAAGATCGGCAAAGCCGGCAACCCGCAGATCACCGACGGCGTGGACATTGTGATCGGGGCGAGTACCGAAATTATTGCCGGCGAACACAAGATCCTGACCGCCGGGGGAGTGGACACCCACATCCACTTCATCTCCCCGGACCAGATCCCCGCCGCGCTGACCAGCGGCATCACCACCATGATCGGCGGCGGCACCGGCCCGGCCGAAGGCACCAAGGCCACCACCGTAACGCCCGGAAAGTGGCACATCCAGCGGATGCTGCAGGCCGCCGAGGGCTTCCCCATGAACATCGGCCTGTTCGGCAAAGGCCACGCCTCCGCCGTCGAACCCCTGGCCGAGCAAATCCGGGCCGGCGCCATCGGGCTGAAGGTCCACGAGGACTGGGGCTCCACCACCTCCGCAATCGACACCTCCCTCACCGTTGCCGACGAATACGACGTCCAGGTGGCCATCCACACCGACACCCTGAACGAGTGCGGCTTCGTGGAGGACACCATCCGCGCCATCAACGGCCGCGTCATCCACACCTTCCATACCGAAGGGGCAGGTGGCGGGCATGCCCCGGACATCATCCGCATCGCCGGGATGCCCAACGTCCTGCCGGCCTCCACCAACCCCACGCTGCCGTACACCCGCAACACCATCGAAGAGCACCTGGACATGCTGATGGTGTGCCACCACCTCAACCCGGATATTCCCGAGGACGTGGCTTTCGCCGATTCCCGGATCCGCGCCGAAACCATCGCGGCCGAAGACGTCCTGCAGGACCTGGGCATTTTCTCCATCACGTCCTCCGACTCCCAGGCGATGGGCCGCGTGGGCGAAGTGGTCACCCGCACGTGGCAGGTGGCTGACAAAATGAAGAAGCAGCGGGGCGTGCTGATGGACCCCCGCGGGGACGAAGCAGCCGGCGTGCACGGTTCCGCGGTGGGCCTGGGCCCGGGCAGCGACAACTTCCGGCTCAAGCGCTACGTGGCCAAGTACACCATCAACCCGGCCATTGCGCAGGGCATTGCGGACTCCGTCGGCTCCGTGGAGGTGGGCAAGTTCGCGGACCTGGTGCTGTGGGATCCTGCGTTCTTCGGCGTCAAACCGGAACTGGTGCTCAAAGGCGGACAGATTGCCTACGCCCTCATGGGCGATGCCAACGCCTCCATCCCCACCCCGCAGCCGCGCACCATGCGCCCGATGTTCGCCGCCTTCGGCAAAGCGGTCCAGCAATCCTCCATCACCTTCCTGTCCCAGGCAGCGATCGACGCCGGTGTGCCCCACGAGTTGGGGCTGGAGAAAATCATCCGCCCCGTCTCGGGGATCCGGACGCTGACCAAAGCCGACCTGAAATACAACGACGCCACCCCGGACATCCAGGTGGACCCGGAAACCTACCAGGTAACGGTCGACGGCGAGGACGTCGCCTGCGAGCCATCCGACGTGCTGCCCATGGCCCAGCGCTACTTCCTCTTCTGACCCGCCCTTTCCGAACCTGACTGGAGCGCCACGTGATCATCGAAAAAATCCTCGGCAACCTGCATGAACTTCCGGACCCGCAGGCCTACGCCAACCTGCACCAGGAGAAAGTGGTGCTGCCCAGCGCCCAGCTGGTCAAACGCATCCAGCGCGCCACCACCGACCACGGCAAGGAGATCGGCATCCGGCTGCCCTCCGGCGCCGGAGACCTGCGCGACGGCGACATCCTGCACGTGGCCGGGTCCAACATGATCGTGGTGTCCGTGCTGCCCACCGACGTCCTGGTGGTCGCGCCGCGGACCATCCACGAAATGGGCGTCGTGGCCCACTCCCTCGGCAACCGGCACCTCCAGGCACAGTTCTTCGACGCTGCTTCGGAGTACGGGGCGGACGTCATGGTGTGCGCTTACGACCACACCGTCGAGGACTACCTCAGCCACACTGCCGTGCCCTATACCCGCCAGGAACGCGTGATGCCTGTGCCTTTCCGCCATGCTGAGCACTCGCACTAGTATCAGCGTCACCTGGGGTGCGACGGCTGGCAGCGCTGTGCTGGCTCCAGCGGGTGAAGGGGGCTGTGCCCGTCCCCAGGCGCTCCCAACCCTCGCAAGCTCCGGTCGGGGCCCTCGCGCCAGTGGGCCCCCCGCGGTGCCCACCACACCGCAGCCCCCTTCACCCGCCTCCGCTGAGTTCGATGCCCGCCGCGCCTATTCGAGGTGCCCGTCATGAGCTATCAGTTGGCGCTGCAGCAGCTTACTGACTCCGCTCTTCCTACTGGGGCCTTTGCTCACTCCCTGGGGTTTGAGACTTATGTCGACGGCGGCGTGGTCGCTGATGAGGCTTCCTTTGGGGCGTGGTTGTCTGCCTTTATCGGGCAGCAGTTGACCTATTCGGATGGGTTGGCTGTTCGGTTCTTCTATGAGGGCGTTGATGTCCTTGAACTCGACGGTCTGTTGTCTGCTTCGCTTTTACCTCGGCAGGTTCGTGAGGCCAGTGTGAAGATGGGCTTGCGGTTGCTCGATATTGGGGCGGAGGTGTTCCCTTCGCCTCAGCTGGACCTGTACCGGGGCTTGGTGGCGCGGGGAGTTGCTTGCGGGCATCAGCCGCTGGCGTTCGCCGTCGTCGCCCGCTCACTGGGCGTCCCGCTACAGGAAGCACTCGCCGCCTACCTCTTCGCCACCGTCATGTCCCTGACGCAGAACGCCGTCCGCGCCATCCCCCTGGGCCAGAACGCAGGGCAGCGGCTGCTTAGGCAAGCGGCCGACGACGTCGCTGCCGCCGTCGAACGGATCCCGCACCTCACGCCGGACGACTTCGGGGCCGTCAGTCCCGGACTCGAAATTTCGCAAATGCGGCACGAACGGCAGCGTGCCCGGATGTTCATGAGCTAACTGTGCTTCTTATTCAGGAGGAAAAATGACTGAACCCATCAAAATCGGCATCGGCGGCCCGGTCGGTGCCGGCAAGACCCAACTCGTGGAGCGCCTCACCCGGCATATGAGCGGCAGCATCTCAATGGCCGCCATCACCAACGACATCTACACCATCGAGGACGCCAAAATCCTCGCCGCCAACGGCATCCTCCCCGAAGACCGGATCATCGGCGTCGAAACCGGCGGCTGCCCGCACACCGCCATCCGCGAAGACACCTCCATGAACACCGCCGCCATCGAGGAACTCAAAGCCCGCCACCCCGACCTCCAGGTGATCTTCGTCGAATCCGGCGGCGACAATCTCTCCGCCACCTTCAGCCCCGAACTCGTCGACTTCTCCATCTACATCATCGATGTGGCCCAGGGCGAAAAAATCCCCCGCAAAGCCGGGCAGGGCATGATCAAGTCCGACCTCTTCATCATCAACAAAACTGACCTCGCACCACACGTCGGCGCGGATTTGTCAGTCATGGAACGGGATTCCAAGGAGTTCCGCGGGGCTAAGCCGTTCTGCTTCACGAACCTGAAGACGGATGAAGGGCTCGACGCCGTCATCGCATGGGTGCGGCGCGATGTCCTGATGCTCGACCTGATGCCGTGACGTCCATCAGTTCCGTCGTTGGCCCACCATGGGCGGCGTCCGCGGATGAAGGGGGCTGTGCCCGTCCCCAGGCGCTCCCAATCCTCGCAAGCTCGGATCGGGGCCCTCGCGCCAGGGGGCCCCTCACGAGTGCCGCCACGCCGCGGCCCCCTTCATCCGCGTCCGCTGATCGCCCAGTTAGAGGCCGCTTGGAGCTTGACATCAGCGTGCGGGAGGGCAAGTCCATTGCGTCCTGGCAATTTCATGAGGGTGCTCTTCGGGTACTTAGGCCTCACTATTTGGATGAGTCCGGGCAGGTCTGCTTTGTCGTTGTTAATCCTGGCGGGGCTTATCTTGGGGCGGACCTCTTCCTTCTTGATGTAGAAGTCCAGGAGGGTGCCGAACTCCTCCTGACCACGCAGTCCGCTACGAAGGTTTATCGGACTCCTGGGTCTTTTGCTGAGCAGCGGATGGTTGTCCAGTTGGGGGACCGTGCCCGGTTGGAGTTGATGCCTGACCAGCTCATCGCTTACCGGGAGGCGAGCTACCGGCAACGGACGCACATCACTGTCCGGCCGTCGTCGTGCTTGGTGATGGCTGAGGTGGTGACGCCAGGGTGGTCTCCCGACGGCGCGGCCTTCCGGTATGAGGAACTGCGGTTGCGGAACGAAATTCATATCGAAACGGAGGACGGCAGCCAGTTGCTTGCCCTCGACAACCTGCTGATCCGGCCGCCTTCCGGGGATGTCACGGGTTTGGGGTTTATGGAGGGCTTCAGCCACCTCGGTTCCCTGATCGTGGTGGATCCGCGCGTGGACCAGGCGCTCGCCGATGAACTGCATCAGGTGACGTCAACACACGATGCCTTGACCGGACTCTCGCTGACCCGCAGCATCGCGGGAACCACCGGGCTGGTCCTGCGCGCACTGTCGAACAGCACGGGGGAACTGAATCTCCTCCTTGGCGCCTGCACCGCCCTCCTCCGGAAGCGGTGGCACAGCCAGGAACCACTGAACTTGAGGAAACACTGATGACCGCCCTTACGAGCATCACTACCCTTTACCGCGGGCGGGAAGCATTGCCGCTGCGGACCCGCTTGCTGTGCATGTTTGGTGCGGTGACGGCATTGCATGCCGCCGCCGTCGTACTTCTGCTCGCAGGCAATGCAGGCAGCGGCGTGCAGGCCCTCACTTGGGGCCTGATCCTGACTGCTTACCTCGCAGGAGTGAAGCACAGCTACGACTGGGACCACCTCGCGGCCATCGACAACTCCACCCGCAAGTTCGTGGCGAACCGCCAGGATCCGGTCAGCGTGGGCTTCGCCTTCAGCCTCGGGCATAGCTCGGTGGTGACGCTGGCAGGCGTGCTGGTCATCTGCGGCGCCGCTGTGGCAGGAGAGTTCATGAAAGACGGATCCGCCGGAAACCTGGTGCTGGGGCTGATCGGCAGCGGTGTTTCCTGCCTGTTCCTGCTGGCCTTGGGCCTCTTCAACGGCTCGGCCTTCGCCCGCTCGGCCCTGGCCTACCAGCGGGCGCGGACCGGTGCCGCGATCGATCCCCTGGACCTTGAACCGAAGGGACTGGTGGCACAACTGCTCGCCCGGCCGCTGTCCAGGGTGCGCCGGCCGCGGAACATTTATGTGATCGGCTTCCTGTTCGGGCTGGGTTTCGACACCGCCACCACCATCGGCCTGCTCATGATGACGACGGCGGCGTCGCTCGCCGGCGTGCCGCCGTTCGCCCTGTTGGCGCTGCCGCTCGCTTTCACCGCCGCCATGACCCTGTGCGACTCGATCAACGGGATAGCCATGATGCGGATGTACCGCTCCGCGCTTGACGACCCGCAGCGGAAACTGGGCTTCAACGCCCTGGTGACGGGGATCTCGGCGGTGTCAGCACTGTTTATCGCCGTGATCACCTTGGGCGGGTTCCTCAACGCCGCCTTCGCGCTGGAGGACCCCCTGACGGTGTGGCTGGGATCCATAGACCCGGGTGACGCGGGCCTGCTGCTGGTGGCGCTGATGCTGGCCGTCTGGGGTGCGGCGGCGTTCAGGGTTCGGCCGCGGGGCAGTTCGCGGCAGCAGTACTAGTTCGGCTGGCCCATAGTCACGCGGCCATCCGGCCTTTGCTCCTCCGCTGCGCACGGTCCTTCACTGCCGACGGAACCGATACTCCCGCGGGAACCTTCGGCCGCTCGGGTGCCTTCGCCCGCTCGGGAAGCCGTGCGGTGGAGCCCAACGGAACGTGGCCGCCGTCGGGAACCGCGCTGTCCGCGTGCAGGTGAACCCCATGCTCGATAAGGACGCTGGAGCCGATCCGCGAGTGGCTGCCGATGTGCACCCGGTTGCCGATCACTGTTCCCCGGCCGATCCTGACGCCGTCGCCAATAACGGCACGGTCGCCGATAGTGGCATCACGGTCGATCCAGCTGCCGTGGCCGATCCGGCACCCTGAGCCGATCCGGGCGCCGGGCTCCACATAGGTCATGGGGCCGATGCGTGTGTTTTCCGCCACGGATGCACCGGGAGCGGTCAGGCCGCCGCCGTTGGCATGGCGGACATAACGGGTGACCTTGCCGGCATCGTCTTCAACTGAGACATACTTCGCGTTCATGGAATCCCTCGTTCGAATGCGCGGCACTTTCCCGCACATTCAGTTAACGGTGCACAACTCAAATGGATTCCCGGGCACACGCATGTTTCACCCGGTGCGCGCTGAAAGGCGGCCAAACGGCGCAGAACCGCGTGCAACGCGGCGCGGCAAAGTCCTGACTAGGCCACGAGGTTGGCGGCGGCATTATCCATATGCGCCCGGATGGTCTTTCGGGAAAGCGACGCATCACCGGTTTCGATGGCCGCCACGATCTCACGGTGACGGTCAACGCTCATGTTCTTGACGCCCTTTTCCAGGCCGCCGAACATGATGGACATCCGGATCGAGCCTTCCAGCGACTCCCAGGAGTGGAGAAGGGTTTCATTGCCGGTCAACCGGCACAGAGTACGGTGGAACTCCATGTCGGATTCGATGCGCTCCTCCAGCGATGCCTCCTGCGCCGCCTCCATAACATCGATGGTCTGGTGCAGGGACTGGATCACGTGAGCGCGGTCAGGGAGCTCGCAAAGGGTCCGTGCGGCCAAGGATTCAAGGGCTGCCCGAACGGCAAAAATATCGCGGATCTCTTTTTCGTCCAGGTGCCGGACCGAGAGCCGGCCGCGGGGCCCGGCTGACAGCAGGCCCTCCTGTTCAAGCTGGCGCAAGGCCTCACGCAGGGTTCCCCGGCTGATCTGCAGCATTTCGGACAGTTCTGTTTCCACCAGGTGCCGGCCCGGAGCCAGTTCGCCACTGGTGATGGCGGTCCTCAGGGCCGAGAGCGCCTGCTCGCGCAGGCTCTTCTTTTGCAGTCCGAGCAGCGGGGCTGTCACTCCGGCCATGGCTTCTACCTTAATGTCGTAAGTTGACTGTTTACAGTCGTAGTTCGATAGTACGGCAGAAAGCACGGCGCCGGGTTGGGCTGGTGCCGTGCTTTCTGCGTTTGCTCCGTTTGTCTGAGGCGTGCGCCTAGCCGAGTTCGGCGAGTACCTTCGCCACGATGCGGTCCACGGCGAGGCCGTAGCGGTCGTGGAGGGTGGGCAGGGCGCCGGCGTCGAGGAACTGGTCCGGGAGCGCGACCGGGACAACGCGCTTGCCAATTCCGGCGGTGACGACGGCGGAGGCTACAGTCTCGAACAGGCCGCCCACCACGGAGTGGTTCTCCAAGGTGACGGCGAGCCGGTCGGTGTTGATCTCGGCCAGGACGGTGGCGGCGTCGAACGGCTTGATGGTGGGGGTGTGCACGACGGCGACATCGACGTTGTGTGCCGCCAGCGCCTTGGCTGCCTGGAGGGCCCGCATGGTCATCAGGCCGGAGGAGATGAAGACGACGTCGTTGCCGCCGCGCAGCACTTTGGCTTTGCCGAGCTCGAACGTGTAGTCGTATTCATCGAGGACGGTGGGCACGTTGCCGCGCAGCAGACGCAGGTAGGTGGGCCCTTCGGACGCGGCCAGCTGCGGCACTGCCTGCTCGATGTCGATGGAGTCGCAGGGGTCCACGATGGTCAGGTTGGGCATGCCGCGGAAGATCGCCATGTCCTCGGTGGCCTGGTGGCTGGGGCCGTATCCGGTGGTCAGGCCGGGCAGGCCGCCCACGATGTTCACGTTCAGGTTGGGCTCGGCCGCGTCCAGGCACAGGAAGTCATAGGCGCGGCGGGCGGCAAACACGGAGTAGGTGGACGCGAACGGCACTAGCCCGGTTTCGGCCAGGCCGGCCGCGGCGCCGAAGAGCAGCTGTTCGGCCATGCCCATCTGGAAGAACCGCTCCGGGAAGGCCTTGGCGAAGATGTGCATGTCGGTGTACTTGCCGAGGTCCGCGGTGAGGCCGACGATTTTGTCGTTCTCCTGCGCGGCCTTCACCAGCGCGTGCCCAAACGGGGCGGAGCTGGTTTTCTGGTCCGGGTCGGCGAAGGAGGCGATCATCGCCGAGGTCTTCAGCTTCGGCTTGGCCGCTGTTGTTGTGTCGGGGGCCTCGGTGGTGGTGCTCATGCTGAAGCCTTTCCTTCGTATCCGGCGGTGAGCTGCTCGCGGCAGGTCTGCCACTCGTTTTCTTCGATGCGCATGAAGTGCGCCTTTTCGCGGTTCTCCAGAAGCGGGACGCCGCGGCCCACCTTGGTGTCGCAGAGGATCACGGAGGGGCGTCCGACGGCGGCGGCCTGGGCGGCTGCGTTGTCGAACGCTGCCAGCAGCGCGCCGACGTCGTTGCCGTCCACGCGCTGGGTGTACCAGCCGAACGATTCCCACTTCTCGGTGACCGGCTCGGTGCGCAGCACCGTGTCCGTTTTCCCGTCCGCCTGCAGGGCGTTGATGTCCACCATCGCTGTCAGGTTGCCCAGCTGGTGGTGGTGTGCGCCCATGGCGGCTTCCCACGTGGAGCCCTCGTCAAGTTCGCCGTCGGAGAGGAAGTTGAAAATCCGGGCGTTGGAGCCCTGGTAGCGCAGGCCCAGGGCCATGCCGACGGCGATGGTCAGGCCGTGGCCCAGGGAGCCGCCGGAGATTTCCATGCCCGGGGTGTAGGTGGACATCCCGGACATCGGCAGCCGTGAATCGTCAGAACCGTACGTCTCCAGCTCCTCCACCGGGACGATTCCGGCTTCGGCGAGGGCGGCATAGTGGCCGATCGCGTAGTGGCCCGTGGAAAGCAGGAACCGGTCCCGGGCATCCCAGTGCGGATCCCCGGCGCGGAAGCGGAGCTGGTCGGCGTAGACCGTGGCCAGCATGTCCCCGGCGCCCAGCGCCTGGCCAACATAGCCCTGGCCCTGGACCTCGCCCATATTCAGGGCGTGGTGCCGGATCCGGTAAGCCGCGGCGCTGATTTTAGCGATGCGGTCCTGTGGGACGTCGGCGGAGGTCACCTGATGGGGGGCTGCCTGGTCCTGAAGGGTTTCTGTTGGCATTGCTGGCTCCGTGTTCGTTTCGTGCGTGAGCGTCATTAGACGCTCACCGTGTTGGGGGTGCTTTTGGTGGCTTCGTCAGCAAGCTCGCGTTCGCGCTTGCCCCAGGTTTCCCGGGTGGCCAGGGCTGCCCAGAGGCCGATGGCGGCATAGAAGCTGAAAAGCAGGGCCGGGCCCATCCAGCCCAGGGCTACGAACAGCAGCGTGGTGATGAAGGGCGTGAACCCGGAGACCATCGCGGAGATCTGGTAGGCCAGTGAGGCGCCGGAGGAGCGGGTCTTGGCCTGGAAGAGCTCCGGGAACCAGGGGCCCTGGGCGCCGGCCAGGGAGTTCTGGCAGACGGCGTAGGAGATGGCCACGGTGATGATGATGGCGATGAACATGCCGGTGTTGACCAGCAGGAACATGGGGATCCCGAAGAGCAGGGCGAAAGCGCAGGACCAGACGTAGAGCGGCCGGCGGCCGATCCGGTCCGTCAGCCGTGCCCAGGCAGCCGTAGCGAAGATGCCAATTGCGGAGGCGATGCACAGCGCGACGAGGGTTTCGGTCTTGTCCGCGAGTTGCTCAGTGTGAAGGTAGGAGATCATGTAGGTGATGGACACGGCGTAACCGGCAGTCTCGGCGATGCGCAGGCCGATTCCCTTGACGATGTTGCGCCAGTCGGTCTTGATGACCTCGACAATGGGGGACTTGACGATGGAGCCGCTCTCTTTGACCTCGTCAAAGACCGGAGACTCGGGGACTTTGGCGCGGATGATCAGCCCGACAGCCACCAGCACGATGCTGGCCAGGAAGGGAACGCGCCAGGCAAGTTCGCCGCCGAGGTTCACGCTCACCAGGAAGACGAGGTTTGCGAGCAGGAGCCCCACGGGGAAGCCGGCCTGGACGATGCCGGTGTACTTGCCCTTGGACTTCCAGGGTGCGTGCTCGTAGCTCATCAGGATGGCGCCGCCCCATTCAGCGCCGAACGCAAGGCCCTGGACGATGCGGACAAACACCAGCAGTGCGGGAGCCAGCAGGCCCACCTGCTCGTAGGTCGGCAGCAAGCCTATGAGGAATGTGGCAACACCCATGAGGATCAGGGAAGCCACAAGCACGGGCTTGCGGCCTACCTTGTCCCCGAGGTGCCCGCCGATGACTCCGCCAATGGGGCGGGCCGCGAAGCCAACGCCGAGCGTGGCGAAGGCGGCGAGGGTGCCTGTGACGGGGTCGCCGGTGGGGAAGAAGGCAGTTCCGAAATACAGCGCAGCGGCGGTGCCGAAGCCGATGAAGTCGTAGGTCTCGATGACGGCGCCGACACCTGAGCCGACTGCAACACGCTTCGCGTCCTTGGTGCCATGCACCTGGCCGCGCATTTTGAGAGCTTCGTTGCTCATGGTGGTTCCCTTCCGAATAGCGACCGAGGAAACCCTGCCGCTGTCGACTGTTAACGATGGTACCCCTCAAGTGTGACCCGCATCATGAGCACTGTCAACAGTCGACTCTGAGGGTTGACTGTTGACAGTGTCATTCCGTAGTGTGGTCGGCATCACTGCTGCACCTGGGACGGAAGTCCGATGTCGTGCAAACCACCAAGGAGCAATCATGACCACCACCAAGCGCACCGCCGTCCTCACCGGGGCAACCTCGAACCGCGGGATTGGCATCACCACCGCCCGCCGCTACGCCAATGAAGGCTGGGCGGTTGTCATTCTGGACCTGGACGGCGAGAAGTCGGCCAAGGTTGCAGCCGAAATCGGCAACGAGTTCAACGTCCCGGCCTTCGGGCACGAGATCGACGTCGCCAACGAAGCCTCCGTCATCGCGGCCCAGGCCGCAGTTGCCGCCGAAGTGACCGCCGGCAACCTGCCGCCCGTGGGCGCCCTGGCCAATATCGCGGGAATCACCTCGCCGCTTCCGTTCCTGGAGACCACGCTGGAGCTGTGGCACAAGGTCATGGACGTCAACGCCACCGGTACCTACCTGGTCACCAAGGCATTCCTGCCGGATATGATCGAAAACGGCTGGGGGCGGATCGTCAACATGTCCTCCGTCTCCGCCCAGCGCGGCGGCGGAGTCTTCGGCAAAGTCCCGTACTCCGCAGCCAAGGCAGCCATCCTCGGCCTCACCAAGGCCCTTGCCCGCGAACTCGGCACCACCGGCGTCACCGTCAACGCCATCACGCCGGGCGCCGTGGACACCAACATCCGCGTCGGCAGCACGGATGAGCAGGAAGCGGCGATCAACGCGGGCATTCCGCTGGGCCGTAACGCCACCACGGAAGAAGTCGCAGCCGTCATCACATTCCTGTCGTCCGAGGACTCGGCCTACCTCACCGGCACCACCATCGACATCAACGGCGGAAGCCACCTCCACTAAAGGGGCCGGTGCGGAAACCCACTGGCGTGAGGACGGAGCGGAGCAACGCGATGATGCCGTATCGTTACCAGGACTGGAACCAGCTGGTGGGAACGCCGGTGGAGATCCGCAGGGACTTCGAGATTGTCCGCGCCGGCGTCGTTGACGACGCCATGCCCGATTCCTCTGCCCTGTGGCTGGCCGCGGATGCCGGCGGGGGCAGGGCGCTGTTCACCGCCGTGGAAGGTTATGAAGTGTGGATCCGGCCGCAGGAGCTTGGTGGAAAGCTTTGCTTCAAGATGGCCGCCGCCCATCTGTCGCCATCCCTGCGAGGAGGCGGATCATGCTGAGTGGGCCAGTCAAGGGGTAGGCTTCCCGGCGGGCTGTTCCTACACTGGGGTGATGATCACAGTCACCGGAAGTGTGGAAACCAAACTGCCCGCCGAGCAGGCCTTTGCCTACATGCGGGAGTTCGAAAATACGAGCGAATGGGACCCGAACACCCCGGTGATGGACAAGCTGACACCCGGACCGGTGGCTGTGGGGCACAGATACCACGCCGAGTCCGAGATTCGGGGCAAGCGCCAAACCCTTGAATACGAGGTCATCGAGTTGACGGCGAACCACATCAAGCTCCGTGGCGAAAACAAAACTGTCACAGCGTTCGATTCCATCGACGTCAGTCCTGCCGCAGGGGGCTCGGTGGTCAAGTACACCGCCGAGTTCAGCATCAAGGGGCCGGCAAAAATCATCCAGCCGCTGCTGAAGCCGGCGTTTATGTCACTGCGCGACCCCGCCCTGAAGGGAATCAGGGATACCCTCAACGCGCGTGCCCGGACCTAACGCCCCACTGCCGGGAGCAGGGCTTAGGAAAGTCCGGCCAGGCGGGTGCACGCGTCCCACAAGCGCCGGCGGGCTTCCGGGTCCGAGCCCATGCCCGGCGTCGGAAGTTCTTTCCGCTTCGACCAAAGCTTCCCTGAGGCTTCCGCCGCTTCGGGCGAGGTGGCAAGCCAGACCGCTGTGTCGGCCGCTTTTTCGGCGGGGGCGCCTAACGTGTTGGTGACCCAGCGAAACGGGCCCCCGACGTCCTTCAACAACGCCGTGTCCTTGACGAGGCCGGGATGCACGGCGTTAGCCACCACGCCCACGCCGCGCAGGCGCTCGGCAAACTCCTGGGTTAGGAGGACGCGGGCAAGCATGGTGGGCGGCGTGGAACGGAGGTAGCTGTATTTGCCCTTCGCCGTCAGAAGGTCGTCGAAGTTGAGTGTGGTGTTGCCGTATCTTGAGGCAACGTTCACTATCCGAGCAGGAGCAGGAGCAGGAGCAGGAGCAGGAGCAGGAACCCCAGCCCGTCCCGGAGCGGCCCCGGCTGGGGTTCCGCTGGTTGCCTTTCCTGTGGCCGCAGAGCGCTTGAGCGCGTCCAGCAGCAGGGTGGTCACCAGGAAGTAGGCCATAACGTTTGTGGCGAACGTTAGTTCGAGCCCATCCGGGGTGACGTGCCGTTCCTTGCGGAATACGCCGGCGGCGTTGACCAGCACGTCGAGGCTGTTGTGGCGGGAAAGGAATTCTGCCGCCGCCTCCCGGATGGAGGACTGGTCCGAGAGGTCACAGGCCAGCGGCTCAAGCCGGGCGCCCGGAGCCAGCGCGCTGATTCCTGCCATTGCATCCTCAGTCCGGGTATTCGATCGTCCAACAACGACGACGGCGGCACCCTCGCGTGCCAGGCCGGCGGCTATCGCTTTGCCCAGCCCGCCCGTCGCGCCGGTCACGAGTGCCAGGCGTCCGTCCATCGATCCCATCGCAGCCTCCTCAGCACGGTGGAGTGTGTGCCGCCAGGGTGGCTTCCGCTGCCGGAAGCCCGCCCGGCGCCTTCAGGGTACGCCTCCAGCACGCGCCGTCCCACCAGATTTCGGCGTAGACTTCTGTATAGGCACAAGGTAGGTAGACTGGTCTACCTACCCATGAGGAGTGCCTGTGCCCCCGTCTGCAGTGTCGATGCCACCCAGGAAGTCCGCCCGCGCTCTGTTGCTTGCGGCCGCGGCAAAGCTCTTTTATGCCCAAGGGGTCGGAGCCACGGGGATTGATGCCATCACTGCGGAGGCAGGGGTGGCGAAGAAGAGCCTTTATAACAACTTCGCTTCCAAGTCGGACCTCGTGGGTGCATACCTCGACGCCCGGCACGAGGAATGGCTTGGCCTCTACCGGACGCGCGTGGACAGCGCAGCCGGTCCCAAGGAACGCGTACTCGCCATTTTTGATGCCTACCTCGACCATGCACGCTTTGCCTATGACCACGGATTCCGGGGGTGCGGACTGCTCAACGCAGCGGCCGAACTGCCTGCCGGCAGCCCGGGGCGCTTGGCGGTACGGCGCCACAAGGAAGAAGTCGAAGACCTTCTCAACGGGCATCTGGCTGAGTTGCTCCCCGGACAGGAAGAGCCTCGTGCGAGGCTCGCCCGTCACCTGGCCTTCCTGTTGGAGGGCGCCATGGTCCGCGCGGGCCTCGAAGGCGGTGATGCCCGGCTCCTCGAGGGCCGCAGCATTGCCGCGCAACTGCTGGACGGGCTGTGACGGCGCCGACCGGGCATACGTCCGGTCCGTTCTGGGGTGCGGTTTTTGTGTTGGCCGCGTCGGTGTTGTGGGGCACCACGGGGACGGCCGCCACCTTCGCCCCCGAGGTCAGCCCGTTGGCCATCGGTGCCGTTGCCATGGGTGCCGGCGGCTTGCTCCAGGCTCTGTACGCGGCACTGTCCATCGGTGTGCACCGGAGTCGACTGTGGGAGCAGTGGCCCCTCGTGTCCTTGGGGGCGCTGGCAGTTGCGGTATATCCCCTGGCCTTCTACAGCTCAATGCATCTGGCCGGGGTGGCCGTGGGAACTGTGGTTTCCATCGGTTCGGCCCCGGTTGCCGCGGCGGTTATCGAACGCCTGGCTGACCAGAAGCCGCTTACCCGCCGCTGGACTGTGGGGGCGCTGCTTGGCGTGGGAGGCGCGGTGCTGCTGTCGTTTGCCGGGCACGGGCCCAGCGGCGGCGCAGGGTCCGCGGCGGAGTCCTGGTCAACGCCGGCGGGCATAGCCCTCGGCCTGGTTGCCGGCATCACCTACGCACTCTACTCGTGGGCGGCCCATCGCCTCATCGGGAGTGGCGTTTCCTCCCGGGCCACAATGGGAACAGTCTTCGGGGTGGGCGGCCTGATGTTGATGCCGGTCCTCTATTTCACCGGCCGCCCGCTCGTTGAGTCCTGGACGAACTTCACCGTGGGGGCGTACATGGCCCTCGTCCCGATGTTTGCCGGGTACGTCCTGTTCGGGTGGGGCCTGGCACGGGTCCGCGCCAGTACGGCCACGGGCCTTTCCCTGGTCGAAACTGTGGTGGCAGCAGCGCTGGCAGTTTTTGTTGTGGGGGAACGGCTGCCCACAGCAGGCTGGATCGGAGCCGCAACGGTCCTGGCCGGGCTGTTCTTCCTGGTTCCACGTGCTGCAGCGCAGGGCCAGCCACACCGAAACCAGGCAGCCCTACGTCGGCCGTCCGGGCCGCCTGCGCCGGCAGAGGGGATGCTTGTGCAGGGCAAGGAAAATGCCGAGGGCCATCAGCAGAACCCCGGCGATTCCCACCCAGATCACCTGGCCGCTGATGCCCGTGACAACGAGCACAAGGCCGAGCAGGCCCGCGGCTGAACCACAGTAGAAGCCTGCGCTGAACCGGCGGGAAGGGTAGCCAGAGAGCAGCTCCATCGCCAGGTGGGGATCGTCGGCGATCAGCCCGAGCTCCAGCTCCTTGAGGAGCCTCCGCTCCTCCTCCGACAGTGGCATTGGGACGCCTTTAAATCTGAATCGGGAGTATAGGTCTGACCGTAGGTTTCATTGTTGGTGTGAGTCAAGAGTGCGGGGCCCGGATTTCCTGATCACCCGGGATCAGGAGCGGCGGCGGGCCACCTGCAACGTGCGTTGCCAGCGCCGGGGGCTCCACAGCAGGGGGCAGGACGACGGCGGGACTGGCCTAGCGCCGTCGTAATTCTGCGAACTCGAGCGAAGGCACGATGGCGCCCGCGTCCCGCTCCACGAAGTTGGTGCCCGGCGGGACGACGTCATCGATCGCATCCAGAACGGACTCGCCCAGCTGCACTTCGGCAGCCCTAAGGTATGCCGCCAAATGCTCTTCGCTGCGCGGCCCAATGATGACGCTGCTGATGGCCGGATGCGCCAGGGCGAAGCCGACAGAGAGGTCAACCAGCGACAGTTCCAGCTTATCTGCCAGCCGGGCCAGGGCGTCCGCTGCGTGCAGCTTGCGCTCGCTCGAGGGGCCGGACATGTCGTAGCGGCCCGGGAGGGAGTGCACCCGGGTGGGCGCCTTTCCGGACTCCAGCACAAAACTGCCGGAGAGCCAGCCGCCTGCCAGCGGGCCGTACGCCAGGACACCGAGCCCGTACTGCTGGGCGATGGGGAATACGTCGCGTTCGTTGGCGCGCACCAGCATCGAGTACGGGACCTGGTTGCCGAGCGGCGGGATCAGGTGGTTGGTGGTGGCGAGCCACTGCGCCTCCACCAGCTGCGCCGGCGTAAACACCGAGGTGCCGTAGTAGAGGATCTTGCCCTGCCGGATCAGGTCATTGAGGGTAGTGATGGTTTCGAGGACATCGGTGTTGTAGTCCGGCCGGTGCGCCTGGTACAGGTCAATGCGGTCGGTCTGCAGGCGGCGCAGGCTGCCCTCCACGGCCTGGGTGATCCACCGGCGGGAGTTGCCGGCATGGGCAGGGTTGGGGCTCATCTGGCCGTGGAACTTGGTGGCGAGGAAAACATCGTCACGGCGGCCCCGGAGTGCACGGCCCACCACCTGCTCCGATTCACCCTGCGAGTAGACGTCGGCGGTGTCTACCGCTGTGATGCCCGAGTCCAGGGCGGACTGGATAATGCGGATGCTCTCTTCGGCGCCGGTGGGTGCGCCCGGGGCTCCGCCGGATCCCTCGCCGAAGTTCATGGTGCCCAGGGTCAGCGGGCTGATAGGCGTGCCTGATCGCCCGAACACCCGCAGTTCGCTGAGGCTCATCTCCGGTCTCCTCCGCTATTTTTGCGGCACGTTGCTTCCGATGCGTGCCCTCGATCGTCACGAGGCTACACAGATCGGCCTTGCTCCGGCGGATTCCCGCCGCAGAGCTTCTCTTTTCGACTTGGGGCGTAACGCACGGGGCCAGGTATGACGTTTTATGGAGAGCCGGGAGGTTACCCCGTCGCATATATTGAGTCATGGGCACTCGCAGTAATGACGAGCAGTTCCTCAAACTGCACGACATGATTATCGGCAGCACCAACGTGAGTGGATTCCTTGCCGACCCCTCCGTCCTGGCGGCGTCCACGCTCAGTGAGACGGCAGGAACACACATCGAATGCGGCGTGACGCTCCGGCAGCGCAAGCGCAGTGCGACTGTGGCGGGAAGCAGCGCGCGGGCAACGGTCCTGGACAAACTGGAGCAGGCTTTGGGGCAGGGGCCCTGCGTCCCAGCCAGGTGTGTTCACCGACAAGGTTGTCCACCGGGCCGAAGGTTTTGCCGAACTGGCGGGGCGCGCTTTGCGGCTGGCCCTGAGGATCGCCGATGCGCAGAACCTCGCGGAGGACCTCACCGCTGCCTTGGAACACCGCACCGTCATTAATCTGGCCTGCGGGGTGGTGATGGCCCAGAACCGGTGTTCGCAGGAAGAGGCGATGGCTGTGCTGACCCAGGCCTCCAGCCACCGCAACCAGAAACTGCGCGACCTCGCGGCCGGCATCCTGCACCGGGTGGGCTCGGGCGCGGTCAGCACGCACTTCGAGCCGTAAGCCGCTGTAACGGGAGCCTTCGGTTTCGCCTCTGAGCCGCCCTGCAATAATCTGAACCAACGGTTGTGCGCGGGGGTGCAGGCGCCCGGTGCAACAGGCAGCACTGTAAGTTCGGGCCACATCACACCAGACGAGGCGGACACGCATGACGGCTTCAGACCAGCAGCACCCACGGCAATCGCAGATGCCCGCGGATCCGCCAGGCCCTCCATCCGCTGCCCGCGAAGCTTCTGCCGGTCCGGTAGACCCGCACCTCCTCCAGCAGCTGGCGGACGTCCATGGAGTGGGAACCTCCTTCCAGGGCTGGGACGGGCTGCCCCACCACGTGGCCGCGGAAACCCTGATCAAGGTCCTGGCCTCCCTGGGGGTGCAGGCCCACACCAACCAGCTCATCGAGGCGGCGCTTGCGGAAGCTGAACTGGCTCCGTGGCGGCGGATGCTGCCTCCCGCCGTCGTCATCCAGCAGGGCGAGCCGGCGCAGGTCCCGGTGCATGTGCGCGAAGGTGCCACGGCGCAGGTGAGCATCACGCTTGAAGGCGGCGCCGGGTCCAGGGATGCCGTCCAGCAGGACCTATGGATGCAGCCGCGCGATGTGGACGGCGTGTCCACCGGACGGGTCACCTTCGCCCTTCCGCAGGACCTCCCACTGGGCTGGCACACGCTGCACGCGGAATCCGAAGGTACCGCCGCATCAACCACCCTGGTGGTGGTGCCCGCGCGGCTGATTACCTCCGCACCACTGGAAGAGCGCCGCGGCTGGGGACTCGCCACGCAGCTGTACTCCGTGCGCTCCCGGCGCTCCTGGGGTATCGGCGACTTCTCCGACCTGGCTGACCTTGGCGCATTGAGCGCTACCCGTGGGGCCGACTATGTCCTGGTTAACCCCCTTCACGCCGCGGAGCCGGTTCCGCCGGTACAGCCCTCGCCGTATTCGCCGTCCACCCGGCGGTTCTTCAACCCGCTGTATATCCGGATCGAGGCTATCCCCGAACTGGCCTACCTCAAGCCGCGCAAGCGTGCCGCAGTGGAGAAGCTTCGCGAGGAAGTGGCAGCCCTGAACAAGGATGGCTCCCGGCTGGACCGCGACTCGGTGTACGCCGCCAAGCTGCAGGCCCTGGAGCTGCTCTACCACGCCCGCCGGTCGCCGGCCCGGCAGGCTGCCTTCGATGGGTTCTGCCGCATCTCCGGCAGCGGGCTGGACGACTTTGCCCTCTGGTCCGCAATCCGCGAGGACCTGCCGGCGGGAGACCCCTTCTGGTCCGATCCTGCCAGCGGCCTTGGTACGCCGCAGACCGAGGCGCTCCGGGAAAAACTCTCTGACCGGATTGGGTTCTACCGCTGGCTGCAGTGGATCTGCGACGAACAGCTTGAAAACGCCCAGCAGGCAGCGCTGCGGTCCGGCATGCGGCTGGGCGTAGTCCACGACCTCGCGGTGGGAGTGGACCACAGCAGTGCCGACGCGTGGACGCTTCGGGATGTGCTGGCTCCCGGCACCAGCGTGGGCGCCCCGCCGGACATGTACAACCAGCAGGGCCAGGACTGGGGCCAGCCGCCATGGCATCCGACGCGGCTCGCGGAGGCCGGCTACGTTCCGTTCCGCAACATGCTGGCCACGGTGCTGCGGCATGCCGGCGGTGTGCGGGTGGATCACATCCTGGGCCTGTTCCGGCTCTGGTGGATCCCGTCCGGCAACGCCCCCGGCGACGGCGCCTACGTGCGCTACGACCATGAAGCGCTGATCGGCATCCTCGCCCTCGAAGCGCAGCGTGCCGGCGCCGTGGTGATCGGCGAGGACCTGGGCACCTTCGAGCCCTGGGTCCGCGACTATCTTGCTGCCCGCGGCATCCTGGGGACTTCCATCCTCTGGTTCGAGTACGACGGCGATTCACCCCTTGCGCCCGAGAAGTACCGTACGCAGGCGCTCGCCAGCGTGAACACGCACGACCTTCCGCCCACCGCCGGGTACCTCGCGGGCGACCACGTGGCACTGCGCAGCGGCCTTGGCCTCCTTGAACGTTCCGAGGCGGAGGAGCGGACCGAGCACAACGCCTCACTGGAGAAGATGCTGGCCCTGGTGCGCGAGCGCGGCTACCTGCCTGAAGATGTGTCCGGCGGCCCGGTGGCGACTGAGGAACGGACCATCGAGGCGCTGCACCTGCTGCTGGCGCAGGCACCGTCGGTACTGCTGGGTGTTGCCCTGGTGGATGCCGTGGGGGAGCGGCGGGTCCAGAACCAGCCCGGCACTACCGAAGCGCTGTACCCGAACTGGCAGGTTCCGCTGGGCGGCCCGGACGGCAGGCCAGTGTTCCTCGATGATCTTCCCGCCAACGCACGGTTCAACTCGCTGCTGGCAGCGGTGGAGGGGGCGTTGCGCGGCTAGGCTGTGCGGCGGTATAGCGCCGGGCAGGGCAACAGTCAGGAGGGGCACGATGGGTGAGGGACCAGTACTGGTAGTGGGCGGCACCGGCATGCTGGGCGGCCAGGTGGTGACGGAACTGCTGAACCGGGGAAAGCCTGTGCGTGCCTTGGTGCGCCCCGGCACGGATGCTTCCCGGCTTGAGTCTGCGGGTGCAGAGGTTGCCCGTGGCGACATGATGGATCCTGAATCGCTGCGGCGGACCATGGCCGGGGTGGACGCAGTGGTCACCACGGCTGCCGGCTACACCCGGCACCGTAAAGGGGACACCCCGGAAACCGACACTCGGGGGAACTCGAACCTCGCTGAAGCAGCCAAAAGTGCGGGGGTCCGCAGGTTTGTCCTTACCAGCATCCTGACCTGCGACCAGACACCGGAAGTCCCGCACTTCTGGCACAAGAGGCTCATGGAGGACCGGCTCCAGGCGTTGGGCGTGCCGTTTGTCGCCTTGCGGCCCGGGGCTTTCCTGGACCAGGTGACCCGTTTCGGGGGCGACCCGGTCAGCATGCACCAGGTCAGGTGGCTCGGCTCGGCCGGCATCCCGCTGACTTTCACGCTCACTCCGGACGTTGCCGGGTACCTGGCCGCGGCCGTGGATGCTCCGGGAGTGGAAGGACAGCGCATCGATATCGGGTGGGACAGGCCCATCGCCATGCAGGAGTTCGCCGACCTCGCGGGGCAGTTGACCGGTGAGGAGATCCGTGTCCGGCCGGTCCCCCTGCGCGTCCTGCGGGCGGCGGGGACACTGCTGGGGCCGGTCAACCCGATGGCCAGGGACCTGGCAGCAATGATTGCCTGGTTCCAGACGGGTCGGTACGTGGCTGACACCACCCGGCAGCGGGAAGTGTTCGGGCCGCCGCCCACGGCGGAGGATGCGGTACGGCGGCTGATCACCAGCCTCGGGCACGCGGTGCGAAACTAGGTTTTCGGTGGGGTAGCACCCCTCAACAACAGCAAGGGCCATGTGCCGCCGGTTCCGGTTTGGCGGCACATGGCCTTTGTTGTTGCAGCCTTAAGGCTTTAGCCGGCGGTGATCACGTGCGTGCTGTTGTCGTAGCGGAACGTTACGGGGCCGCCGGGGTGGTCCAGTACGAGGTCTGGTCCGTTGAACGCACCGCCGGCCCCGTAGTTCACGTCCCAGTTGCCGTTCAGCGCAGCCTTGTACGCGTATTGTCCGGCGGGGAGTTCAACGGTCAGGCGCCAGATTTTGTCAGCCGGGTCCAGGGTCATCATTGCCTGCGTGCAGGCCGGGTCCCACGGGGCGGCGCAGCCCATTGCCTTGTTGAAGGATCCGGCAACTGTCACCGAACCGGGCTGCGGTGCCTCGCCCACGGTCACCGTTCGGACGTCGCTGACCACATTGAAACCAGGGCCGGTCATGGCAGCCCGGTACTGCACCTGCGTGCCATCCACCAGTTTCGTGATGTCGTCCTTGACCGAGTACACCGGTGATGAATTATCCGAACCCACCGGCGTCCACGCCCCGCCGGCTACGCTGCGCTCAAACGAGACCGCATGGCTGGCTTTTTCGGGATCCGCAGTTGCACCGAGCTCCACTGAGCCTTCCACGTTGCTGCCCTCGAGGGGCTTCTGCAGGGTGAGGATCGGCGCCGGAACCGCGGCCGTGAGGGGCTGTGACGTTGCGGTGTGCCTTCCGTTGTCCAGCACGGTGGCGCGGTACTCCACGGACGTGCCGGCCTCGAGCGCTGCGACATCGTGGAACACCTGGTACGGCGCCGTGTCATCGGTGCCGATGGCCTCCCACGCCCCCGCCGCCGTCTTCGCCTCGAAGGTGACCTGATAGAACGAGGCGCCGTCGACGTCGGCCGTTACCTTGAGGCGCCCATTGTCACCTTGTGCGGCCGAGGGCTCCTGAAGGACGACGGCGGGCGCTGCCTTGGAGTGCGGAATCCGGCCCGAGGACTGGTAGACCACAGCGGAGAGTGGGGGAACGGTGACTGTCAGTGTGGCGTTTGCTGACGACTTGGCCTCGGCAGCGCCCTCGCCGTAGACGCGGGTGTAGTTGCGCTTGGCGATATAGGTGGGTACATCGGCCGTCTGCGCCTGCTCACTGTTGTTCAGCGCCACCACGTACTCGCGCTGGTCGTCGGCGTTGGTACGGGAGAAGGCGTAAATGCCGGGCCCTTCGGAGGCGTAGCGGTGCTGGTGGGCGCCATCGCGCAGTGCCGGGTGTTCCTTGGTCAGTTCTGCGAGCTGGCTGATCTTTGTATAGAGCGGATGCTGGGTGTTGAAGTTGTCCGTGACGTGGGTGGCGTCGGTGCCCAGGAGGTCGTCGTCGAGGTAATCCGGCACCTGGCTGGCGAACAGCGTCTGCCGGGCATTCTGGTCGCCGCCGGCGCCGGTGAAGCCCTGTTCGTCGCCGTAGTAGATCACCGGGTTGCCCCGGGAGAAGTACATGAGCTCGTGGGCCAGCTGGTCGCGGGCCACCTGCTCGGCGTCTGTTGAACCGGGATTGTCTGAGGCGATGAAGCTGCCGATGCGGCCCATGTCATGATTCCCCAGGAAGGTGGGCAGCTGGTAAACGTTGGAATCGGCGTCGGTGTACCAGTCGTCAGCCGAGAAAAAGGTCTCCAGCGTGCTGGCGGCCTGGCCCTTGGAGGCGAAGTTGCGGGCCGCGTCCTGGAAGGGGAAGTCCAGTACCGCCTGCATACCGTTCCGGGTGGTGAACTGCGAGGTGAAGCTCTTGGTGGTGTCGAAGACCTCGCCGAACATAAAGAACTCGTTTTTGCCCTGTTCCCTCGCGTAGTTGAGGACGTCCGGGCCGAATTCCTGCCAGAACTCGTTGTTGACGTGTTTCATGGTGTCGATCCGGAAGCCGTCCACACCGAAGTCCTTGATCCAGGTCTTGTAGATGTCCTTCATGCCGTCCACCACCCTGGGGTGCTCGGTGAAGAGGTCATCCAGCCCGAAGAAGTCGCCGTAGAACGAGTCCTCGCCCGCGAAGGTGGTGTCTCCGCGGTTGTGATACAGGGTGGGATCGTTGAGCCAGCCCGGGACCTTCAGGGTTTCTTCGCCCGGTTCGAGGACGGGATTGTAGGGGAACGATGTTTCCGGTGTGAGTGCAGGAAAGCTTTGGGTGCCCGCGTAGTCCCGGTCGTCGAAGTCGTCGCCAGCCGCCGTCTTGTAGGGCACTTCGTCCTTGGAGGTGTACCCCTTGCGTGCGGCTCCCTCGTAGCCGATGACGTCAGCGGTGTGGTTGGTGATGATGTCGAAGTACACCTTCATGCCGCGGCTGTGGGCTTCGTCGACGAGGGCCTTGAGTTCGTTATTGGTGCCCAGGTGCGGATCAATCTGTGTGAAGTCCGTGATCCAGTAGCCGTGGTACCCGGCCGACTTGTCCTCCGGCTGCACGGCCTTGTTCTTGAAGCTCGGGGTGAGCCAGATGGAGGTTGTGCCCAGGCCCTGGATGTAGTCGATCTTGTCCAGCAGGCCGGCCAGGTCCCCGCCGTTGTAGAACCCCTTGTGGGCGGGATCGAAGCCGGACACCATGGGGTCGTTGCCCAGCCCGCCCTGGTCGTTGGCCGTGCTCCCGTTGCTGAAGCGGTCGGCCATCACGAAGTAGAAATTCTCGTCCGTCACGGGCGCGCGCAGGCTGTGCAGGGCCGACGTCGAACCTGGGTTTTTGGAGCCCGGGTCTTTGGGGCCCGGGGCGGCCTGCGCTGGAAGGACCGAAGCTGAAACGGCCACCGCCGCTGCCAGGAACGCGACGGCAGTCCGTGCCGCGGATTTTCTGCCATCGGTGCTGGATGTTGTGGCGTGGGGCGCGGCAGCGGCGGTTGTTTTGGTGTTTCTGGTGGCGCGTATTTTCACGCCTTTTCTGTCATTTGGGGGAACGCTGGGTAGGGTGCGGATTTTCAAGGCAGGAGACCTTTCCTGGGAGCGGCGCTGCTGTACAGGCTTGCCGGGGCAAGGGTTCGGCATGGGGCTGCCCGTTTTGCAATGCATCGGGATGAGGCTGCCCGATCTGCAAGCCATCGGGGCGCCCTGTGAACCAAGTCACAAGAGTAAGCGCTTGCACTGAATAACTCCAGCGTTTAGGAAAAGCATGGCTTTGCGCCTGTCTCCTGCTGGCCCATCCTGCCCCCTGCCGCCTTCCTGCGGATGCCGGCCCGATCCGGAAAGGGGGCGGATTACCGCGCGCGCACCAAGGCAGTGGGGGAGGGCGTTTCCAGGTTGTGGACGATGGGGCCGGGCAGGCCCGTAACGGCGTCCAGCTCAAAAGTTGCTATGTTGTCCGACCGCTCGTGGGCCACGTGGAGCCAGCGGCCGCTGACTAGATGGTGCCGCGGCCAGTCCCCTCCGCTGGCGAAGTCGCGGACCGGCACCAGTTCCGTCCCGCCGGCACCGACCGCCAGCACACTCACCAGGTTGGAGCCGCGCACGCCCACGTACGCGTGCCTGCCATCCTGGTTGAGGCTGATCTCCGCAGCCGAGTCGTCCGGCAGACCGCCGCCGGAGGTGGCCGGGCCCAGGAAAACAAGCTCGAACGTTCCGGCTTCCGGCTTGACGACGAAGACCTCCACCGAGTATTCGGAAACCACAAAAACGCTGCCACCGGTGTGCTGCACCAGATGGCGCGGACCGCACCCGAAGGGAAGGGCCACCTCGTGGTCAGCAACCAGGCCCGAGCCCGGCACGTAATTCCAGATGCGAAGGGTGTCGTGGCCCAGGTCCGTCGTCATGATGCGTCCGTCCTGCAGCATCAGGCTGGCGTGGGCGCGGCTCTGCCGGGGCTCGCCTGGTGTCTGGCTGGCGTGCGGATCCACCGAGGGCGGCGCAGAAAAGCGTGCACTGATGCCGCCGTCGGAATCCAGCTCGTACAGCAGGACTTGGCCGTCGCCCCAGCAGGCGGCCGTGACGAAACGGCCACGTGGGTCCACCGCCACGTGGCAGGTAGCTTCTCCGGAGGGCTGCGGATCGCCCAGGGGCTCCAGGCCAAAATCACCTGTGCGCCGAAAGGCCCTGACCTTTTGGCGTTGCTCGGCCACTGCGTACACCACCGGCAACGTGGGGTGAACCCCAACGAACGACGGCGAGTCAGTCCTGGCCGCTGTACCCAACCATTCGAGCGAGCCATCCGGGTGTGCGGCCAGCGCACCGATCCCTTCCGCGCGTCCGCCGCCGTCGGGAGTGTAAGTGCCGGTCCAAATGATGGGGTGCGGGGCGGGGGAAGTCATGGGACTATCCTGCCAAGAAAAGGCCCCTAAGCCGGGGAACTCAGGATTAGCATTGGATTCCAGCGGTCACAAAGGAGGTGAGCCCGATTCCTGCTTCATCAGTCTCGGGCAATTCCCGGTTGTGCCGTTCGGGCCTGCCGGCCTGGTAAAGAGCGAGCTGCCCACCGGATCACCGAAAGGCGTTTTATGCCAGGTCCTGAATCTCTTGCTTCTCCGCGCTTTGCCGACCTTGTTCCAATGCTGCGGGCGGCCGGCTGCGTGTTTGCCGAAGATGAGGCGCAACTTCTCTTGTCGGAAGCTTCAAGTCCCGCTGAGCTGTTCGAATGGGTGGAACGCCGCGTTGCCGGTGCACCGCTCGAATGCATCGTTGGCTGGGCCGAGTTCTGCGGACTCCGGATAGCCGTTGACCCAGGCGTTTTTGTGCCGCGTCGCCGCACTGAGCTGCTTGTTTCGGAGGCCGCCGCGCTCATGCTGGAACACATTGCGCCGGCGTCATCGTCCGCAGCCGTTGTGGATCTATGTTGCGGGTCGGGGGCCGTCGGCGTTGCATTGGCCTCCCGGGTGTCCCTGCGGGAACTTCACTCGGCGGACATCGATTCCATCGCGGTGGAGTGCGCCCGACGAAACGTGGCAACCGTGGGCGGACACGTCCATCGAAGCGACTTGTATTCTGCCCTTCCTGCCAGGCTCAAGCAGCGAGTGCAGCTCATCGTGGTGAACGCTCCCTACGTGCCTACAAGAGTGCTGCCGACGATGCCTCCCGAAGCCAGAATCCACGAGCCGCCGCTTTCGCTGGATGGCGGCGCGGACGGACTGAACCTCCACCGGCGCATCATCCGGGAAGCACCGGAGTGGTTGGATCCGAACGGCTATCTTGTGATCGAAACCAGCGAGCGTCAGGCAGCCGGTACGGCGTCCCTTGTGGCTGCTGCAGGACTGGCCCCACGGATTGTCCACTCTGAGGAGCTGGACGGCACAATCGTTGTCGGCGGCCCACGCGGTCAGTAAGTGACGCGCTTTTCACGTGTCCGCGCCCGGTGGCAGGCATACGACCCTGGGCGCTTCTTCCCTCCGGGCGGTGGGCCGGGCGGTGCGACGTTCCGGGCCGTGGATCGGCGGTGCGAAGTTTCGTGCGTCATCGTGATGCTGGGCAGTGGGATGTCCGGTTGGAGCTTGGTCGAGGACGTCCTGGCCCAAGGGAAGCCGGCAGGCAAATGCCGTCCTGCACCTAGTACCGCCTGCACCCGGGCCTCCTCCTGGACCCACCCTTCATGACCGGAACGGCTGGGGTGGTGGGGGTGGTTTGAAGTAGTGGTTTTGTTGGGGTTTTTGGTGGGGGTCGATGTGTTTTGGGGGTGTGTACCAGGGGGTGCCGTTGGTGGTGGTGATGGTCCATTGATCTTTGTGGATGAGGTGGTGGTGGGCGGAGCAGAGGAGGGTGCCGTTGTTGAGGGTGGTGGGGCCGCCGTGGGACCAGTAGGTGATGTGGTGGGCTTCGCACCAGGGGGCGGGGATGGTGCAGTTGGGGAAGGTGCAGCCTTGGTCGCGGGCGGTGAGGGCGAGGCGTTGGGTGGGGGTGAAGAGCCGGGTTTTGCGGCCGAGGTCGAGGAGTTCGCCGTGGGTGCCGAGGAGGGCGGGGATGATGTCGGCGTCGCAGGCGATTTTGCGGAGGGTGGCTGCGGCGACAGGTCCGGTGAAGACGAAGTTTCCCGTGCCGGTGGCGACATCGCTCCCCGTTGTACCCGTGCCGGTGCCTGTGCGGGCAGAGTTTTCTCCTGCGGGGTGGGGGAGGAGGTCGTGGTAGTTGATGGTGGCGATGATTTGGGGGCGGTTACCACCGGTGGCGGGCAGGGCGTTGGTGCCCAGGGCGACCTTTGCCGCGCCGACGAGCCCGTCGAGTTGTTTTTGGGGCCGGGTGCGGCGGTCCAGGTCGGGGCCGCCGTCCCGCCAAAGTTCCTGTCCACTGCCACTGCCACAGCCACTGCCGGTTTGGGCTGCGGTGCCGGTGCCGGTGCTGGTGGTGCGGGGGTTGGTGGCGGTGTTCATGACGGTGAGGAGGTGTTCGTATTGGTCGGTGGTGGCGAGGATTTCGATGTGGTGCAGGCCGTGGCGGGGTTTGCGGATGAATGCGCCCTGGGTGTGGCGGAGGGTTTCTTCGCTGGGTTCGGTGCCGTCGGCGTCGATGGTGTCGGCCCAGCGGCGGGCGACGCGGGTGAGGAAGTCCGGGTCTGCGGTGGCGGCGGTAGTGGCGAGGTCTTGTTCAATGATGACCAGGGTGTCGGGTGTGGTGAGGTGTTGGAGCCGGTTCAAGGTCAGGGCGATGATGGTCCCGGCCCGGGAAGAGACCGCCGGGCCGGCTACCGGGTCCTGGCCGGGGGCCGTGTCATGGGAGTCAATGCCGGTGGTGGCCGGTGTGGGGGTGAGGGCGGTGGCGAGGTGTTCACGTGGGGCGGGGATGGTGTCGCCGGTGAGGGTGGTGGCGGGCAGGATGTCCGCGGCGAGGGCGAGCCGGCGGTGGGCTTCGCTCTTGCCGATCCTGAGCCGCTGGCGGAGGAACTCGGCGGTGTTGGCGCACCCGTCATCGGCCGGCGACGTGATCACCCGGTCAGTGGCTGAACCCTTGCCCGCCGGGCCTTCGGGCCAGGCGGCGTCTGTTTCGTTCAGGGTTTCCACGCCGTTGTCCCAGCCGGTGACCCAGCCCTTGCCCGTCCGGGAGCGGCTGGCCCGTGCGGCGTCCGCGGCGGCGATGGCCTGTGTTCGGGTGCGGTCCACGGTACCGGCGGCGAGGACCTGCAGGTAATCCATGGACCGGGACGCCTCCTCCACGGTGCCGGCGAAATTGGCGGCCTCAACATAGTCGGCCGCAACAAGCATCGCGGGTGCGGCAGCGGCGGCAACAGCCAGCAGCCTGTTAATCTCCGTCAGGCTCAGCGGCGCGTCAAGACCCGGCACGGTGGCCGGGGCTTGGGGCGCAAAGTCATCCGGCCCGGCATCATCCTGCCCAGCGTCATCCGGCCCGGCAGCGTCACGGGCGGGCGTGCCGGGAACGACGCGAAGGTGGGCGGCAGGATTCGGCGCAGAGCCGTCGTCGTACGCCGCAGAGCCACCGGCGGGCCTGCCCCCGGCCCGCGTCAGCACGGCGGTCGAACCGCCGAACTCCGCAAGCTGATCCCCCATGGCCTCCATAGGACAACTCTGCCAAAGACCACCGACATTCTTGCCCGCCAAAGGCGCTATGTGGAAAACTTCGGCCGCCCTTGATCCGGAGTTGATGTCCGGTGTCCAATTAGCGGGGGTAAGTGGCCGGAGACGCCGCTGGCCGCCGCGTCCCCCAAGGATCGCGACGGCCAGCAAAGCCATCCAGTTGTAGCACATCCGCGGTGCGGCCTCCTGTCACAAGGGGTGCCGCTCGGGGTGAGCAGTCGCGTTAGCTACGCTCTTGATTCCGGTTCGCCGCTGGAGGTATCCAGGTTGAGCGTCTCGGGGTGGGTGCTGTGCGAAGGAATGTGGCCACCATCAAGGCCGGAAACGCTGGGAGTCCCGGCGTTGCCGGCGGAGGTACCCGCTGCACCGCCGTCGGCCAACGTGGACTTGCTGTCCCCGGGCGAACCGTCACGGTGCATCGCGGAACCGATGACGGTGCCTGCCCGGCGGGCCGCCTCAGTCAGTTGATCCGCAACTTCAGGGGCTTTCTCCTTGATGGCCTCCGTTGCTACGGACACCTTGTCCTGGACAGGCTTGCTGTCCCAAATGCCGGCTGCGCGTGCCTTGAGCTTGTCGTAGGCTGCCCGGCCGGACCGCGATCCGAGAACGTACCCGGTGGCGATTCCGATGCCCAAAAGAAGTTTGTTTTTCATGATGAACTCCTGCTCCGTGAGAAGGTTTCAGTTCCGGCCAGATAGGCCGGGAGATAGGAAAAACCGGCCAGGGGATGTTGTCCCCAGGCCGGTTTTCCTGGCTGGCGCGCTGGTTAGCGACGCGCGCCGCGCTTGGTGATCATGCCGTAAACCAGCAGCACGATGAGTGCGCCGCCGATGGCCAGCAGCCACGTCTGCAGTGAGAAGAACTCCTGCAGACCGGTGCCGAAGAGCATGCCGCCGATCCAGCCGCCGAGCAGTGCTCCGACGACACCCAGGACAAGGGTGATGATCCAGCCGCCACCCTGTCGGCCCGGGAGGATCGCCTTAGCGATCGCACCAGCAATAAGTCCGAGAATTAGAAATGCAATGAATCCCATTTTTTGTTCCTCTTCCTAAGTAAAGGAGGCCTCCGGATCCCGGAAGCACTTCATCCTTCTGCCTCAATAGTAATCATGCTTACTATTGATTTGCCAACCCCGTTTCTAACGAAAGCCGCATTTCAGGGCCGGTTCAGTGACCCGTGGCGTCCGAATCGTTGCCTGCGTCAGGCCCGTCGTCGAGTATGGCCAATTCCGCTAGATCCTGCGGGTCCAAGGCGAAATCAAAGATGTCCAGGTTCTCCCGCATCCGCTCCGGATTCGACGTTTTCGGAATCGTTACAATTCCGTTCTGGATATGCCATCGAAGGACCATTTGGCCGGGCGTTTTGCCATACTTTTCCCCCAGCTGCGACAGGATGGGGGCACTCAAAAGACCAGCGCCATCCCCTCCCAGCGGGCTGTAGGACTGAGTCACAATGCCATGCCGGTGGTGAAATTCCCGTTCCGTGGTCCGGGTAATAGCCGGGCTCAGCTGGATCTGGTTCACCGCCGGCACTACGTCTGTTTCCGCCATCAGCCGCTCCAGGTGCGCGGGCTTGAAGTTGGAAACCCCGATTGAACGGACCTTTCCCTCCGCCTGCAGCCGCTCGAAAGTCTTCCACGTGGAAACATATTCATCGCGCTGGGGCAGCGGCCAATGGATCAAAAGCAGGTCCACGTAATCGAGCCCCAGCCGCTTCAGCGCACCCTCCAGTCCCTCGACTGCGCGGTCGTTGCCCTGGAACTGGCCGTCTACCTTGGTGGTGATGAACACCTCATCCCTGTCCACGCCACTGGCACGGAGTCCGTTGCCAACGCCCTGTTCATTGCCGTACTTCACAGCGGTATCGATGTGCCGGTACCCGGCTTCCAGGGCTTGCACGACGGCGGTCGCCACCTGGTCGTCGTCCAGCGGCCAGGTGCCGAGTCCCACTTGCGGGATGGAGTAACCGTCATTGAGTTTGATCAGCGGTGCGAGTGTCATGGCAACAGTGTCTCCCCTATGTGGTGGCCGTCCTAGCCCCCAAACGCCCGCAGGATGTTTTCGGCGTTGTAGGTCAGGGCCACCCGGGCGGTGTCCGATACCTTGTCCGGGCCCTTCTGCTGGCCCAGGAAGTCAACGAAGCGCTGCAGTGCCTGGCCGGCCTTGGCGGCGTCACCGTCAGCAACCGCCTTCGCCGCCTGCTGGATGCTCGCCTTGAGCTGGCTGCCTACCGGCCCAGCCACGTCGCCTGATTCGGTCAGGTCTTCCACCACATGCTGCAGCGCTTTCACACTGCCCGGGAGCCAGGCTGCCCGCAGTGGCACGTTCGCGAAGTCCATGTCCGAGGCCAGGTAGAAGTCGGTGTAGGACGGCTGGTTGTAGGCGGTGTTCTGGCGGGCAACTTCTGCACGGTACTGCGGGTCGTGCATCAGGGTGTAGAGCTTGTGGTTGGTCACCTCGGTGCTGAGGTACATCCGCAGCGCCGAGCTGTCCGTGGTCCTCACCAGCAATTCCTCGCGCCAGTCACCCACGACGTCCGCTACGAGGCTGGGGTTTCCCTTAGTGCCGTTGTTGGTGCGGGTATCTGTGGCGGTGAGGAGCCGGCCGCGCTTCCAGTCGTCAATGGTGGGCGTTTGTTCCGCTGAGCCGTTGACGATCTGCGTGGTCATGTCCGCGGCCCACTTGATGCTCATGTTGGTGCCGGGCCCGGAGGAGGAGAGCTTGCCGCCGTCGGCCGCTTGCATGCCGATGGCCCAGTTCTCAATGCCGGGCACTGCGGGATCAACGTCGCCGATCATGCCGCGGCCGGTGTCCCTCCCGGAGTAGGCACCGAAAAGCACCTCGCCGGTGGCGGCATCGCGCATGGCGTAGCCGTAGGGGGCAAAGGTTCCGCCCTCGTGCACGCTGAAGATTTCCTTGCCCGGACGTGCCGGATCAATGTCGGTGACGTGCATGGCGTCGCCATGGCCCAGGCGGGCTTCCTCACCCGGGGTGGCGCTGCCCTGCGGCATGGTGTCGAACGAGCTGTACAGCAGCGACCCGTCGTCGTCGATCGTGGCCGAGCCGTAGACGATTTCCTGCTTGCCGTCCCCGTCCACGTCCGAGGCGCTCAATGAGTGGAAGCCCTGCGTGGTGAGCGTGCCAAACTCAGGATCGGTGCCGTTTCGGCCGTGCGGCCCATCATTGAACGGGTTGGTCATGGGCGTCCAGCCGGAATCGACGTTCCATACGGGGGAGAGGTTGGACCCGTCCCAGGTGTACGCAGCCAGTGTGCTGCGTGTGTAGTAACCGCGGGCAAAGACAGCCGCCGGCTTCTTGCCGTCCAGGTAGGCGACGCCGGCGAGGAACCGGTCCACGCGGTTGCCCGGCTCGATGCGGGCCATGGCATAATCGCCCCACATGAGGCCGTCGTCGTGCCTGCCCGGCTCGTAGGCGACTGTCTTGAGCTCCTTGCCGGAAGCTCCCTCGAAAACGGTGAGGTACTCCGGGCCGGACACAATGAAACCCTCGAAGGCCCGCAGCACGTTCCGGGGGCTGCGCGACGGTGCGTAGACGTCCATGAAGTAGTCGGTCAACGCTTCGGCATCTGTGGGGGACAGCGGGTACTGGTACTTCGGCGCGATTCCGAAGGCTTCCTCCAGTGTGGCGGGCCAGTTGCCGGCCTTCACTTCCGGGTGCTCGGTCCAGCCCTGAAAGGTCTTCACCATGTGTTCGTAGTAGCCGGCCGCGCTCATCCGGTAGTCGTCCGAGTTGGAGTAGCCGGCCTGGATGTCCGACTGCAGCAAGGAAATGAACTTCTCAGAGGCTACGCTGCCGTCGGCGTTAAAGTTGGTGCTCTTGGTTCCCGGCGCCGTCTTCATCATCATTTCCGCGCGGCCGTCGCCGTCGAAATCGTTGACCAGGAGCTGGGTGTAGTGGGCGCCCGAGCGGATGTTCACACCGAGGTCGATGCGGTGGAGCAGTGTGCCATCTGCCTTGTACGTGTCCACGTAGGTGTTCCCGGTGTACCCCACCTGGGAAACGTCCTTGGAATTGTTCGGGTCCCACTTGACCACGAATTCGTACTGGCCGTCGCCGTCCACATCGCCGATGGAGGCGTCGTTGGCGGCGTAGGTGTACGCCTGGCCGGTGGGAGTCACTCCGTCAGCCGGCTTCTTCAGCGGGATATCCATGAAGTTGGCGCCCCAGGACGTGGCGGTTGCGCTGGTGTCCAGTTCAACGCCGCCGACGACGGCCCGCACCTCGTATTCAGACGCTGCGGTTCCAGCGGTGTCCTGGAAGTTGGTGCTGTCCGTGACCGTTGCCAGCTTCTCGCCATCCCGGTAAACGTTGAAGTCCGTGCCGGTCAGGCCCGTCGCGGACGATCCGGTGGCTTCGTGGCCCAGCAGGCGCCAGCTGAGGAACACCCCTTCCGAAGTCTTGGCGGCCACCAGGCCGCGGTCGAGGTGGTCCAGCTGGACGCCGGGGGCGCCAGGCTTGGGGGAACGTTCGACGGCGGAGGCCGGGGCTGCGAGGCAGCCGAGGGAGAGGGCGATACCCAGGGCACCTGCTGAAAGAAGGCGGGCGGAGTTCCTGCTCGGATTCATCGATGAATCCTTTCAATTTCTAGTTCGGGAAAGCGCTTCCCCAGTAACTTAGTGGTGGGGTGTGGAGAAAACAAGCCTTGCGGCATCGTGGGTTCGAAGGTATTTAGAACGTTGTAGAAATAGCGCGCGGCTGGCGGCACACTGCCTAACAGGTTCCGTCGCCGGGGACTTGGAACGGCTCGGGGACGCTGGAACGGTGCGGGGACGCTGGAACGGTGCGGGGACGCTGATCCGGTTCAGCGTGCCCGCACCGTTCCGGCGATTTCCACTGCGGCGCGTCAGCCAACCGGCTCAGCCGGGGCCGGATCAGGCGCCGCGCCGGGCCCAGCCAATCATCCGGTCGCTCAGGTCCATGAACTGTTGGTTGACCACCTGCAGTTCTGGATTTGTGTCGTACCAGTCCACGATCTCCCGGGCGCCGTCGGCGAACGGAATGGTGGCGCAGTAGCCGGGGACCAGGGACTTGATCTTGGTGTTGTCAAAAACCACTGAGTGCGAGCGGTCGCCAAGGAGGTTCGGTCCCAGTTCCTCACTGTTCGCGGCGATGGTTTCCGATGCCACGTGGACCAGTTCCGGATCCGCAACACCTGCTGCCCGGGCGAACAGTTGGTAGATCTGGTTCCAGGGCAGGTACTCGTCAGAGGTGATGGTGTAGCTCTCGCCCACCGCCTGCGGCCGGCCCAGCAGCCCCACAAACGCCTTGGCGAAATCCTTGCTGTGGGTAAGTGTCCAGAGGGACGTGCCGTCGCCGTGCACCATGACCGGCAGACCGGCTCGCATCCGGTGGATGTCCGTCCAACTGCCCACCATCGCGATCTTGGTCCGGTCATACGTATGGGACGGACGGATCACTGTGAGCGGGAAATCCTGCTCCCGGTATGCCTCGAAGAAGAGTTCCTCGCAGGCGATCTTGTCCCGCGAATACTGCCAGAAGGGGTTCTTCAGGGGCGTGGATTCCCGGATCGGCAGCCGGGTGGGCGGCTTCTGGTACGCGGAGGCGGAACTGATGAACACGTACTGCCCGGTGCGGCCGGTGAACAGGTCCAGGCTGGCCTTGGCCTGGTCCGGTTTGTAGGTGATGAAGTCCGCGACGGCGTCGAATTCCCGCCCGGCCAGCACTTCCCGGACCGCGGTGACGTCGCGGACATCCGCCGTCAGGGTTTCCACCCCTTCCGGGACCGGCCTGGCGGACTGGCCCCGGTTGAGGACTGTGACACGGTGGCCCAGCGCGACGGCGCGTTGTGCCGCCGTCGCGCTGATGACCCCGGTGCCGCCGATCAGAAGGATGCTCCTCGGCGCCACCGTATCGGCCACACCAGCCAGCGGGTTCACCACGCGTAGTCTTCCGGCGCAGTGCGGTGCCCTGGGAAGATGCCATCGAGCTGCTTGAGCGCATCGGCGTCGAGCGTAACGTCCAGAGCCCGGATGGCGGCGTCGAGCTGTTCCTGGGTCCGCGGCCCCACAATAGGTGCCGTAACGGCGGGCTGGTGCAGCAGCCAGGCGAGGGCGATATCGCCGGGCTCTTTGCCCAAATCATCGGCGAAGTCCTCGTACTGCTGGATCTGGTCCTGGTGCTTCTTGAGGGTCTCCGCGGCCCGGCCCTCAGTCCGCCGGACGCCCTGCCGCTCCTTCTTCAGAACCCCGCCCAGGAGTCCACCCTGCAGCGGTGACCAGGGGATGAGCCCCAGCCCGTACTGCTGGGCGGCCGGAATAACTTCCAGCTCCACCTGACGCATGAACAGGTTGTAGATTGACTGCTCGCTGACCAGGCCGGTGTAGTTGCGGCGCCGCGCAGCCTCCTGCGCCTGGGCGATGTGCCAGCCGGCGAAGTTGCTGCTGCCCGAATACAGGATCTTGCCCTGCTGGACCGCGACCTCGATGGCCTGCCAGATCTCGTCCCACGGGGTGTTCCGGTCAACGTGGTGGAACTGGTAGATGTCGATGTAGTCCGTCTGCAGTCGCTTCAGGCTCGCATCCAGGGCGCGGCGGATGTTCAGCGCGGACAGCTTTGACTCATTGGGGCGGTCCGTCATGGTCCCGTACAGCTTGGTGGCAAGCACTGTGTGCTCGCGGCGCTCGCCGCCTGTGGCGAACCAGCGCCCGATGATCTCTTCGGTCCAGCCGCGGTGGCCGGAGCCCCCGTACACGTTGGCTGTGTCAAAGAAGTTGATGCCTTGGTCAAGTGCGGAGTCCATGATGCTGTGGGCTTCGGTTTCCTCTGTCTGGGGACCGAAGTTCATGGTGCCCAGGCAGAGCCGGGAGACTTTCAGGCCTGAGCGGCCCAGTTGGGTGTATTGCATTGTGATTCCTTTCGATGCCGGGCTTGCCGAGTCGGCGGTTGGGGCCGGCTACAGCTGCGTGAAGGACGCGACGGCGGGGTCTGACCCGAGGCGCGCACCGGACTCGAGTGCCGTGATGGCTGAAATTTCCTCGTCGGAAAGCGTGAGCGTGGAGGCGGCGAAGTTTTCGCGGATCCGTGATGCCTGGCTGGACTTGGGAATGACGATGTTCCCGGCGGCCAGGTGCCAGGCGAGGACCACCTGGGCGGTGCTTGCGTTGTGGGTGTTGGCGATGGCCGTCACCGCATTTCCGTTGAGGTCCGCGCCCTGGCCCAGGGGGCTGTAGGCTTCCACGGCGATTCCCAGGTCCCGGCACTTTGCGGCAAGGTCCGCCTGCTGGTAACTCGGGTGCAGTTCGAACTGGTTCACCGCGGGGACGATCTCCGAAGACTTCAGGAGCTCATCCAAGTGCTCGCGGAGGAAATTGGAGACGCCGATGGCGCGGATCTGGTTGTTTTCATAGAGCCGCTCCATCTCCTTCCAGGCCTGCACGAACAAGCCCTGTGAGGGGACAGGCCAGTGGATGAGATAAAGATCCACATAGTCCAGGCGCAGTGCTTTGCGGCTGTTCTGGAACGCTTCCTGGGCCCGGCCCTGGTCGCCGTTCCGGAGCTTGGTGGTGATAAAGAGGTCTTGGCGCGCGATGCCGGCAGCCGCGATCGCAGCTCCCACCCCGGCCTCGTTGCGGTAGGCGGCGGCTGTATCAATGTGGCGGTATCCGGCCTCGAGGGCGTCCTCCACGGTGCGCTGGGTGTCCTCGGGTGGGACCTGGAAAACACCGAAACCAAGTTGGGGGACAGTGATGCCGTTGTTAAGTGTCAGCTCTGACATGGGGTGGCTCCTTGAAAGGTGCGGGTGGGTGCCGTTGGCTCGACCATGAGAAAGCGGTTTCCGCTTGGCTCGGTATTGAGCCTATGCACTTTTGGCCGGTCTGTCAGCAGGCAGGGCCCATCCCGTTCTTTTCGGAGTGCCGGTCCTGCCTTCGGGCGGAAGCGGTGCGGCTGTACATTTGGCCAGCGGCAAGGGCGGATTCTGGCCACGAGCCCATTGGGAACGTCCCGCGGATTTCCTAGGCTGAAGGCACGAACTTCTCACTCCAAGGATGTCTCAACGATGAAACGCATCGCCCTGCTGAAGGAGCGCCAGGCTTCTGCCGCCACAGGCGCCCCGTCCACCGCCACCGGCTCGCACTGCCCGGTCTCCGGCTTGTGGAGCCCGGACCTCGACCCCCACACCGTGCTGTCCTTCTTCGAAGGCCATGTCTTTCCGGCGTTCGACGGCGTTCCCACCGTCTGGCGGAGGCGCGCGGCAGCTGCCGCCCCGGCCCGTTAGCTCCGGTTAAACCCAAACTGGCCCGCAGCCGGCGTCCTCATGCGAGTGACGTTGACTGCGGGCCAGTTTGGGTTTAAATCAGTGTTCTTCCAGCCGGAAACCGAGCTTGATGGTGACCTGCCAATCAGCAATTTTGCCCTCTTCCAGATGGCCGCGGATTTCCTTGACCTCGAACCAGTCGAGGTTGCGGAGGGTCTGGGATGCCTTGGCGATTCCGTTCCGGACGGCGTCGTCCACTCCCTGATCCGACGTGCCGACAATTTCAGAAATGCTGTACGTGTGGTTGGACAACTTCGCTCCTCGTGATTGCCTTGGGGCTCCCGGTTGCGGGCCGTTCTTGAAGACTAGTAGCACTTCAAGAACGTTGGCCAGCCCCTGGGCCGGGGAAAGCTGCTGCTACTTTGCCTCGAGCACCAGGTTCTTGAGATCGTCGAGGGTCTGCTGCATGTGGGCGTCCATGGCTTCCCGGGAGCGTGCAGCGTCCCGGGACTCCAGGGCTTCCGCGATGTTCTGGTGGTGCCCGATGGCGTGCTCCTGGATCTGGGGCACTGCCGAGGTCTCGGTGCGCCTCTTCTCCAGCACCCGGTGCAGTGGCTCGAACAGCACGGCCACAAAGACGTTTTCCGAGGCATGCAGGATCAGATCGTGGAATGCCAGGTCCGCCTCCACAAAGGCGGCCACGTCGTTCACCTCATGGGCGGAACGCATTGCTGTCACGAAGCCAAAAAGCTTCTGGATGTCAGCATCGCTGATCCGTCCCGCGGCGAGTTCGCACGCGCCGGTTTCCAGCATTCGGCGGAGCTCGATCAGCTGAACGGACGCTTCGGCTTCATTCTTGCCCTCAGAGGCTGCGCGCAGCACCGCCTCCAGTGATGCCCACCGGTTGAGCGGGTTCACAAAGGTACCGCGCCCGCGCTCCACACTGAGGATGTGCTGGGCCTCAAGGGTCTTCATGGCTTCACGCACGGTCATCCGGCTGACTTCATGCCTGGCGCTGAGCTCGTGCTCGCCGGGCACAATGGCGCCCGGCGGAAATTCGCCTGCGATGATGCGGTCAAGAAGCTCGTCAGCCACTTGGCCTACCAGCGACTTCCTTGCCATTGCTGCCCCCATCGATGCCCTGCGCGGATATGCCAGACAAGTCTACTTGCGCGTCTTTATGTCCTGTGCCACACTAGCATTCAAATGCAAGATGTCAGACATCTTACAGATACCTTTTACATCAGGATCCGCCCCCGGATTCATACACAACGGAGTGCACTGTGACGCTTGAAGCAGACGTTCTGGCCGCCTACCCGGCCGAAGTCCGGATTCCCGCCGAACTGGTGGCCAGCACCCTGGCCGCCTCCAACGCGGAGACACCGCGTGTCCTGGTAGTGCTCGACGACGACCCCACCGGAACGCAGTCCGTGGCAGACCTGCCCGTCCTCACCCGTTGGGAAGTAGAAGACTTCATCTGGGCGTTCGGCCAGTCCAAGCCCGCCGTCTACGTCCTCACGAATACCCGCAGCCTGGATCCCGCAGAGGCCGCCGCCCGCAACGAAGAAGTGGTCCGCAACGCCCTCGCCGCCGCCGGGTCCCCTGAGCAACTGCGGCTCGGGTTCGTCAGCCGCAGCGACTCCACCCTCCGCGGCCACTACCCCCTGGAGCCGGACGTCATCGCCGCCACGGTGGCGGACGCCAGCGGCGAAAAGATTGACGGCGTGGTGCTGGTCCCCGCTTTCCCCGACGCCGGACGCGTCACCATCGGCGGTGTCCACTACATGCGCGGTACCGGCGATGCAGCCGGCACGCTGACCCCGGTGTCCGACACCGAGTTCGCCAAGGATGCCACTTTTGGCTTCGCCACCTCCGTGATGGCCAACTACGTCGAAGAAAAGTCGAAAGGCCGCTTCCCCGCCGGCTCGGTGATCGTCCTGGACCTGAACATCATCCGCGCCGGGGCCGCAGCCAAAGACGCAACCGCCGGCGCAACCATCAGCGCCCACGCCATCGCCGATGCGATTGAACCCGCCACGGATTCCACCCCGATCGTGGCCGACATCGTCACCGAAAACGACCTTCGGGCATTGTCCCTCGGCCTGGAAGAAGCTGAACGCCGCGGCAAGAAACTCCTCTACCGAGTGGGCCCGCCGTTCGGGCGCGCCCGCATCGGGCAGGAGATCCGCACCGAGCTCACCGGTGCCGAAGCCTACGCCGGCAACACCCCGTCCGAAGCCGGCGGCCTGATCGTCGTCGGATCCCATGTGGGCGTCACCACCCGCCAGCTCAAAGCCCTGACCGAACAGCACAGTGCGGCACGCATCGTGGAAATCGACGTCGAAAGGCTCCTCGCAGGCGAAACCGAAGCGGCGGCACACCTGGACCAGACAGTGGACACGGTTGTCGAAGCCCTCCGCGGCGGCGACGTCATCGTCCACACCAGCCGCCTGCTGATCAAAACGGAGGACCCGGCCGAAAGCCTGCGGATCGCGCGCACCGTGTCCGCCGCCGTCGTCACCGTCGTGAACCGCACCCTAAAGACGTTCCCGCCCCGGTTCGTAATCGCCAAGGGCGGCATCACGTCCTCGGACGTTGCCGCGCACGGCCTGGAGATCCGCCACGCCATTGTCCGCGGGCCCATGCTGCCGGGCATCGTCTCGCTCTGGGAGCCGGTGGACGGCCCCGCCAAGGGCATCCCGTACATCGTCTTCGCCGGCAACGTCGGTGACGACCAGTCCCTCGCCGACGTCACCCGCAAGCTCAGCAACACCTTTTAGATACCCCCCCGCCGCAATTCCCGCCAAAATTCAATGGAGAACACCATGACCAGCAACTACACCGTCACCGTCCTGGGCCTCGGCGCCATGGGCCTGCCCATGGCTACCCGCATGGCCTCCCAGCTGACCGTCCACGGCTTCGACATCGCCGAGCCCCGCCTCAAGCTGGCCGAAGAAGCCGGCATCGCCACATTTGCCTCCGCCCGCGAAGCCGCCAAAGGCGCCGACGCCGTGCTCCTTGCCGTCCGCAACGGCGAACAGCTGACCGACGTCCTCTTCGGCGAGAACGGCGTGGCCTCGGTGCTGGAGCCGGGCGCCGTCGTCATCCTCGGCAGCACCGTAGGCACCGACGCCATCCCCGCCACGGTGGCCAAGCTGGCCGAGTACGGCGTGGAACTCGTGGACGCCCCGCTCTCCGGCGGCCCCAAGCGTGCCGGCGAAGGCGACCTGCTGATCGTTGTCGGCGCTTCCCGCGAAGCCCGCGAAAAGGCAGCCCCCGCACTGGAACTGCTAGCCTCCACCCTCACCGTGGTGGGCGACAAGCCCGGCGACGGCCAGGCACTGAAGACCGTCAACCAGCTGCTCTGCGGCGTCCATATCGCCGCGGCCGCAGAAGCCATGGCCCTCGCCGACGCTTTGGGCCTTGACCAGGCAAAGACCCTCGCAGCCCTTGAAGCCGGTGCCGCGGGCTCGTTTATGCTGTCCAACCGCGGTCCCCGGATCCTTGAGGCTTACAACGAGGAAGGCGCCGAGGTCCTCTCCCGCCTGGACATCTTCGTGAAGGACATGGGCATCGTGGGCAAGGCCACCCGCGCCGCCGGCCTGGCAGCCCCCGTTGCCGCAGCAGCCGAGCAGCTCTACCTGCTGGGCCAGGCCCAAGGTCTCGCCGCCGCCGATGACTCCGCCGTCATCAGGGTCGTCGCCCCCACCAAGCGCACTAACTGACCCCACCCCCTCCCGGAGTATTTGGGCAGATACGGCGGCCTGAATCCCCGCAGGTCCCGATACCTGTCCAAACACTCCAGGGATGGACGACGACGGCGGTCCCCCCTCCGCCGTCGCCGTACTTCCGCAGCGTTCCCCCGACGCCCCCACCATTCCCCCTGAGAAAAAACCAGCGCCTGATTGCCCGTCTTCTGGAAGACTGGCACGTCAAAGGAGACACCCGTCATGAACCACCTGATGAACCCGCTGATAGTGCGGGCGGCTGATGTTCCAGCCATCAAACCCGCAGTGGAGCTCGGCACTCCGCTGCTGCTGACCATCGCCGCGCTCGGCATCGCCGTGCTGCTGGTGATGATCATCCGCTTCAAGATCCAGGCCTTCGTTGCCCTGCTCACCGTCAGCATCATGGTGGCCGTCGCCGCGCAGATCCCGCTGAAGGACGTCTTCACGGTGGTGGCCAACGGCGTGGGCAGCACCATGGGCAAGGTGGCGCTGCTGATCGCACTCGGCGCCGTCCTGGGCCGCATGATCGAAGTATCCGGCGGCGTGCAGTCCCTCGCTACCCACTTCACCGAGAAGCTCGGTGCCAAGCGCGTCGCAGTGGCGCTCACCGCCGTCGGCTTCCTGGTGGCCATCCCCGTCTTCTTCGAAGTGGGCATCATCGTGCTGGTGCCCATCGTCTACGCCTTCGCCAAGATCGCCAACGTACACCCGGTCAAGTTCGGGCTGCCCATGGCCGGCATCATGCTCGCCATCCACGTCGCCGTGCCGCCGCACCCCGGCATCGTTGCAGGAGCCGGCGTGTTCGGAGCGGACATCGGACTCATCACCCTTATCTCCCTGGCCATCTGCGTTCCCCTGGGCTTCCTGTCCTACTGGGTTGCCAGCATCATGAACCGCAAGGACTACGAACTCCTCCCGTCCGTCAAGGCGCAGGTTGAGGAATTCGGCTCCGACTCCCTCGTCAAGGTGGGCCATGACGGCCCAGGTGCTGCCACCATCGCACCTCCGCGTCCCGGCCTGATCATCTTCCTTATCGCCGCCCCCATCGTGCAGATCCTGATCGGCACCCTGGGCACCCTCACCATCCCCAAGGACAACTCCTGGTACGGCCTGGCCGCGTTCGTCGGCAACCCGTTCTTCGCCCTCCTGGTGGCCGTCGCGCTGTCCTTCTTCCTGCTCGCGGTACGCCGCAACTGGTCGCTGAAGGAAACCGGCGAAATCTTCGAAGGCGCACTGCCTCCCATCGCCTCCATCCTGATGGTGGTGGCCGCCGGCGGCGTGTTCGGCGAAGTCCTGCGCACCTCCGGTATCGGTGCCGCCCTGTCCCAGACCCTGGACCACCTGGGCCTGCCCGTCATCGCGCTGGGCTTCGTGATCTCACTGGCACTCCGTGCAGCACAGGGCTCGGCCACCGTCGCCATCGTGACCACCACCGGTCTGTTGACCTCGGCTGTGATGGAAGGCGGCTATACGCCGGCCCAGATCGCAGTGATCGTTATTGCCATCGGCTTCGGCTCGCTGGGACTGTCCCACGTCACCGACGCCGGCTTCTGGACCGTGGTCCGCTACTACGGCCTCACCGTCTCGGACGGCCTGAAGACCTGGACCGTCCTCACCACCATCCTGGGCCTGGCCGGCTTCGCGCTGACCTTCGTGGCCTGGATCCTGGTAGGAGGCCTGGGGGTCTGATGCGCACCCGACTCGACCACCTGGTCACCTCCGCCCTCCAGCAGGGATCCGCAGTCCCGGCCTTCACCTGTTACGACTTCACCACCGCACTTGCCGTGGTGGCCGCCGCCGAGGAATCCGGCCGGGGCGTCATCCTGCTGGTGGCCCCCAGGACTGCCGCCACGTCCAACGGACTGCGCCTCATCGGAGCCCTCCGGGGCCTCGCCGACGCCGCGTCCGTCCCGGTGGCCGTGCAGCTTGACCACGCCACGGACCTTCGGGTGATGGCGGACGCCGTCACGGCAGGGGCGGATTCGGTCCTCGCCGACGGTTCCTCCCTTCCTTACGAGGACAACATCGCCCTGGTCCAGGCGGCCCGCGCGTTGCTGGGCCCCGACGTGGTGCTGGAAGCCGAGCTGGGCGGCCTCGCGGGGGACGAGGACCGCGCCTTCGGTGCCGACCAGTCCGGCGTAGCCGTGGCCGGGCTGACGGATTCCGCGCAGGTGGAGGACTTTGTGTCCCGGACCGGAGCGGAACTGCTGGCTGTCGCCGTCGGGAACGTCCACGGCAAGTACAAAGGGGAGCCGCAGCTGCGCTGGGACGTCCTGCAGGACATCGCCGTGCGGACACACATCCCGCTGGTCCTCCACGGGGCTTCCGGGATCCCCGCGGAGGAGCTGGTGAAGGCCGCGTCCATGAACGTTGGCAAGGTCAACTTCAACACAGAGCTCCGCACCGGCGTCCTCGCAACCCTGCAGGAGCAGTTGCCCGGACACCGGTCCGACGGCGAGAATCTCCAGGGGCTTTTGGGCCACTGGGACCAGTCCGCGGGCAGCTTCGCCAGCACCATGCTGGCCACCCTCACCCGGTAGGGGCGCCCAACCTCCTGGAGTTTCCGGACAAATACAAAGGGTTGGAGCACGCCACGTCCTCGTATCGGCCCAACAGCTCTTCCCGGAGGGGAGGCCAGGATTACACAATGATCCTGGCCTCCTTCTTTGCGTTCCTGGGCGCCGCCGTCGTGATCTTCTTTCGGTGACCACCGCCCTGAGCGGCTCGACGCCCGAACTGCCGGAATGGGTCGGTGTGCTTTGCCCGGGCCCTTGTGATGCTGAAGGGTAAGCCGGGGCATTGCCAGCAGGGTGAAGTAGTGCCAGTGTCGAACCATGACCGAGAACACGATGTCCACCGAGGATAGGTTCGCCCCCGACGTCTCACTGAGGCGCAACGACGCGGACCACCGCTACGAACTTCTGGTGGGCGGCAAACTCGCCGTCCAGTCCTTTTACCGGGACCTTCCCGGCCATATCGACTTCAGCCACACCGAGACATCGCCGGGCTTTGAAGGCCAGGGCCTTGGCAAGGTCCTCGCACACTTCGCGCTGGATGACGTGGTGGCAGCGGGAAAGCGGATCATCCCGCATTGCCCGTTCATCGCGGGATACCTTCGCAACCACGAGGGCTACGAGCAGTGTGTCGACTGGCCGGACAGCCCGGTGAGGAACGGCTCAGGAGCCTGAAGGCCGGCGCCGCCCCATCGCCAGAATCAGCTGGCCAGGGCGTGCAGGCTGGCCGGCGGGACATCGATGGTGAAACCGCAGGCGCAGCGGTAGGTGTCCACGCTGGCGGGCCGGGAGCCGGCGCCCACCGGAATAACCTGGGCGCCGTCAACGTGGACGGGCTGGTAGAGGGGCATGGCGTCCGGATCCACCAGCTGCATGGGGGCATGGCAGTGCATTCGTGAACTCAGGGTGACCAGCAGTCCCGCGTCCACGGGGCGGAAGAAGCTCAAGGGAGGTTCTGCTGCTGCTTCCGGTCCCTCGGGAGCTGCCAACTGATCTTGTACTGCGGTGGTCACGATGTTCGTCCTTGGGCTTCTTCACGGAACTGCCGGCATTGGCAGCACCGCCGCGAACTGCTTGCGGAGGTTCAATTACCCCACAACCTAAGCATGCTTACTAATGCTTCGGCAAATCACCTGTGGCCCAGGGCACAGTTCCAGCCTTCACTTTCGCCCGGCGGCGGGTACTCGCTAGTGCACTTAGCGGCGCCGCCGCTGCCACTGGTTTGCGTGCCAGAGCAGCAGGCAAATGGCGGCAATGATGCCACCCAGGACAATATGCGGCGCAAGGGTGAAAATCACAAAAGGCAGCGGCGTCGCTCCGCTTGACGGCCCCACCGCCAGGTTTGCGTTGAGGATGGCCGAGAGGCCGCCTCCCACCAGCAGGACGGCCATCAGCCACAGAACCACAATGAACGGGTTGACGGGGACGGCCCCGCCGCCCGTCGGGTCTTCCGCCGCTGCGGACGGAGCCTCCTCGATTATGGGGTTTCCATCCGGGCCCACTTCCCGGAACCCGCTCGCACCCGATGGCTGCTCCATGCTTCCCCCTTATGGATCGCAGCCTTCCGGCTGCCCGTAAACCAACCCTAGCCTCCGTCCGCCGCTGGCGTGGGCCCTCTGCGGGTGGGGATGGCGGGGCATTGTGCAGGAGGAGTGATTGGGCCTGCCAGTCAATGACGCCCAACCGGGCAAAAACGGCGCTTCGCAGACTCTTTTGTGGAAATACATCACAAAAGTTTGATTAAAAGGGTTACCTAAGTAAGGCTGGCCTTTGCAATTGCCAGGAACTGCCGACAGAAGGAAGACCAGTGCCGCTGATGCCCCGCCTTGAAGAGCTACACGTGGACCACCACCGAGGGAGCCAGGAGCCGCCCGGGCAGGATTTCGCCTCCCGCGTGGAACTCGCGCTCGGGGCCACCAACCACCTCTTCAATGCCCGGAATTCGCCCCGCTACGTGGCGCAGGTGCTGCAGGGCGTCACTGCCGTGGCCACCAAGCTGGAACGGACCACCCGGCCGTTCACCGGCGTCGTGCCGTCGGAGCTGCAGGCCCGGGTGGGTGCCGTGGACCTTGAAACGCCGCTGCCGGACACGGCTGCGGCGCTGCAGGAACTCGAAGACGTGTACCTGCGCGACGCCGTCTACTTCCACGACGCCAAGTACGCGGCGCACCTGAACTGCCCGGTGGTGATTCCGGCGCTGGTGGGCGAGGCCATCCTGTCCGCGGTGAACTCGTCACTGGACACCTGGGACCAGAGCGCCGGCGCCACCATGATTGAACGCCGCCTGGTGGACTGGGCCGCGGACAGGCTGCACCTGGGCAGTGATGCCGACGGGATTTTTACTTCCGGCGGCAGCCAGTCCAACCTTCAGGCGCTGCTGATCGCCCGCAACCACGCAGTGGCCGGGCTTCGGCAGGATCCTTCCCGGAGCCGCCTCCGGCTTCCGGCACTGCTGGACACACTCCGGATCTTCACCTCCGAGGACAGCCACTTCAGCATCCAGAAGTCGGCGTCGATGCTGGGCCTGGGGTTTGACGCCGTCATCACCGTGCCGTGCACGCCTGACCACCGGATGGACCCCGCCGCCCTTGCGGAGGCGATGGCGGAAGCGAGCGACGCCGGCCTGTCACCGATGGCAGTTGTCGCCACCGCCGGGACGACCGACTTTGGCGCGGTCGACCCGCTCGCGGAGCTCGCGGCGCTGGCCCGGGCCTATGGCGCCTGGTTCCACATCGACGCCGCGTACGGCGGCGGCCTGATGGTCTCCGGCCGCTACCGCCACCTCCTGGACGGAACCCGGCTCGCCGACTCCGTGACCGTGGACTTCCATAAGACCTTCTTCCAGCCAGTGAGCTCCAGCGCACTGCTGGTCCGCGAGCGAGCCATGCTCCGCCACATCACCTACTACGCCGATTACCTCAACCCGGAAAGCGCAGCCCTGGCCGAGATCCCCAACCAGGTGGACAAAAGTATCCAGACCACCCGCCGGTTCGACGCCCTGAAGCTCTGGCTCACCCTCCGCATCATGGGCGCGGATGCCATTGGCGCCCTGTTCGACGAAGCCATCGACCTTGCCGCCCGCGTCGGCTCGCTCCTCGCGGCCGAGGACGACTTCGAACTCGCCGCACCGCCGCAGCTCAGCACCTTGGTCTTCCGGTACCGGCCCCGCCTGGACTCCGGCGGGCGGCTCTCCGAAGACGCCGCCGACGCCCTGAACCCGGCCATCCGCGCCGCCGTTTTTGCTTCCGGGGAAGCTGTGGTTGCCGGTACCAAGGTAGGAGGGCGGCACTACCTCAAGTTCACGCTCCTCAACGCCGAGGCCACCCTGGAGGACATTGCCGGCATTGTCGCGCTGTTGCGCCGCACCGGTGCCGGACTTCTGCAGAGCGAGGTATCCGCATGAGTCGCATCTACGACTTCGCTGCCGTCGGCGTCGGACCCTTCAACCTGGGCCTCGCCGCACTCACTGAACCTGTGGAAGGACTGGACGGTATCTTCCTCGAGCGCCGCGAATCCTTTGACTGGCACCCCGGGATGATGCTGGAGTCTGCCCACCTGCAGGTTCCCTTTATGGCCGACCTCGTCACCCTCGCCGACCCCACGTCGCCATACTCGTTCCTGAACTTCCTCAAGCAGACAGGGAGGCTCTACCGCTTTTACATCCGCGAGAACTTCTATCCGCTGCGTGCCGAGTACAACCAGTACTGCCAGTGGGTGGCGGGGCAGCTGCCCTGCGTGCGTTTTGGCACAGCTGTGCTGGATGTGGCGTACGACGACGGCGTGTACCGGCTTTCCGCCTCGGGCCCAGGCGGGCATGAGGTGCTGCTGGCCCGCCGGCTGGTGCTGGGCACGGGGACCTCCCCGTACGTGCCGGCGTCGGCTCAAGGCATTCTGGCCGAGGCGGCTGCCGGCGGTGGGGGAGTGGTCCTCCACAACGCTGATTACCTCGCACGAAAGGCGGAACTGCAGCAGCAGCGAAGCATCACCATCCTGGGCAGCGGCCAGAGTGCCGCCGAGATCTACTGTGAGCTGCTCCAGGAATCGGACGCACACGGGTACCAGCTGAACTGGGTGACCCGCTCCGGCCGGTTCTTCCCGCTGGAGTACACCAAACTGACCCTCGAGATGACCTCGCCTGAGTACGTGGACTACTTCCACGGGCTCCCGCAGCAGCAGCGCGACCATCTCAACATGACCCAAAAGAACCTCTACAAGGGGATCAACTCCAGCTTGATCGACGAGATCTACGACCTGCTCTATAGCAAGAGCATCTCCGGCCTGGTGGACACGAGGCTGCTGACCCACTCGACGCTCACGGCTGCCCGGTGGGATCCGGAAACCGGTACGCATACCCTGCACCTTCAGCATGGGGAGCAGGGCACGTCCTACACCCTGGACAGCGAAGCGGTGGTGCTGGCCACGGGCTACGGCTACCGGGAACCAGGCTTCCTGGCCGGCATCCAGGACCGGATCGCCCGGGACAGCGCAGGGAGGTTCGCCGTGGACCGGAACTACAGCACCGGCGTCGAACCCGCGGAGATCTTTGTCCAGAACGCGGAGCTGCACACGCACGGGTTTGCCGCCCCGGACCTGGGCATGGGCGCCTACCGGAACTCCTGCATCCTGCGTGGGATTGCCGGCCGCGAGGTGTATCCGGTGGAGCGCAGCATCGCGTTCCAGCAGTTCGGGGCACCCGTGGATATCGGCGCGCCTTCGGGCTCTGAACCGCCGTCCGGCGTTGGACCTGGAACGGCGGCTGACTCTGCATCGGCGGTGTCGGCATGAGGTTCACCTTCCGCTGCCTCGACGCGAAAGCCGATGCACCGCTCCTCCACAGCTGGGTGACGCAGCCCTACGCCTCGTTCTGGGGGATGCTCTCCGCCGGGGTGGACGACGTGGTGGAGGAATACACAAAGATCCAGGCGAGCGGCCACCACCACGCCTTGCTGGGGCTCGACGGCGGCGTCCCCGCCTTCCTGATGGAGGAATACCTGCCGGCGTCCTCGCCGCTGGCAGCGGTGTATCCGGTCCTCTCCGGGGACCTGGGGATGCACTTGCTGGTGGCGCCGCCGGCGGGCCCTCCGGTCCCCGGTTATACCGCGGCGGTTATGGACGCGGTCCTGGACCGGTTGTTCGCCAAGGCCGGAGTGGACCGCATCGTGGTGGAACCGGACGCGCGGAACACCAGAATCCATGCCCTGAACGAACGGCTGGGCTTCCAGCCCGTCGGCGTGGTGACGCTTCCCGACAAGGACGCGTTGCTGAGCTTCTGCAGCCGCGACGACTACCAGGCCGCCCGTAAGGCCCTTGACACTCTTTCCACCCCCGTCCCGCAGGGAGCATCACTGTGACTATCCACCTCGACTCCACCCCACCTGCCCTCAGCACCACCGCCGCAACTACTGCCACTCCCCACCTCACCGGCGATAGATGGGACAACGCCAACCGGCATCTGCTCCGCAAGGCGCTCGCCGAGTTCTCCCACGAGCGGATCCTTGCCCCGGAACGTCTGGGGGATGAACGGGCGGGTGGCGGGACCGTGCCAGCCGGGAACGCCAGCTACCGTGTCCGCAGCGACGACGGTACGCATGAGTACCGGTTCAGTGCCCGCGTCCTCGAGCTCGACCACTGGTCCATCGACGCCGGTTCCATCCGGTACCTGAAGGACGGCGCCGAAGCGCCGCTGGACGTGCTCAAGTTCGTCACGGCGTTCTCGGGCACCCTGGGCATCAACATCCAGATGCTCCCCGTGTACCTCGAGGAGATCAGCAGCACCATGGCAAGCCACGCCTACAAGCAGTGGGCCGGCCAGCCGTCGGCCGCGGAACTCGCGACGGGGGTCACCGGAGGTCTGGACCGGGCTATTGACTTCCAGGCCATTGAGCGGAGCATGACCGAGGGCCACCCGTGCTTCGTGGCCAACAACGGTCGTCTCGGCTTCGGCATGAGCGATTACCGTGCCTTCGCCCCCGAAACCGGCGCCCCGGTGCAGCTGGAATGGATTGCCGTGCACCGCAGCCATGCCGCCTTTACCTCGAGTGCCGGGCTGGACTACCGGGCCCACCTGGAGGCAGAGCTCGGCCCGTTGCTCGGGGCTTTCGACGCCGGACTGCAGGCGCAGGGCCTGGACCCGGACCAGTACTTCCTGATGCCCGTGCATCCGTGGCAGTGGGAGAACAAGCTCACCGTGACCTTCGCGGCGGAAATTGCCCGGCAGCGCATTGTCCACTTGGGCACGGGAACGGACACTTACCAGGCGCAGCAGTCCATCCGGACGTTCTTCAACACCAGCGCCCCGGGCCGCCACTACGTCAAGACCGCCATGTCCGTGCTGAACATGGGCTTTATGCGGGGGCTGTCGCCGCAGTACATGAAGGCCACCCCGGCTATCAACGACTGGCTGCGGAACCTTCTTGACTCAGACGGGACACTCCAGCGGCGCGGTTTCACCCTGATTGGTGAAGTTGCTGCTATCGGCTACCACAACGGTTACTACGAGGCCGGATCCGCCCAGGGCTCGCCCTACCGGAAGATGCTGTCGGCGCTGTGGCGCGAAAGTCCCCTGCCGCTCCTTCAGGACGGGCAGCAACTGGCCACCATGGCCTCCCTCCTGCACGTGGACTCCGAGGGCAAACCGGTGGTTTCCGCCCTCATCCAGCGTTCCGGGCTGGTGCCGCAGGAGTGGCTGCGGCGGTACTTCGAGGCCTACCTGGTTCCGCTGGTGCACTGCCTGTACCAGTACGAACTGGCGTTTATGCCGCACGGCGAGAACGTGATCCTTGTGCTCGAGGACGGTGTGCCGGTCCGGGCCATCATGAAGGACATCGCCGAGGAAATCGTGGTGATGGGGGACAGGCTGGACCTGCCGGAAGAGGTGTCCCGGATCAAGGCCGCCATCCCGGACGGCGAGAAGGTGCTTGCCATCTTTACCGATATCTTCGACTGCATCTTCCGCTTCCTCGCAGCACTCCTCGAGGAGGACGGCAAACTTAGCCAGGAGGAGTTCTGGCGCACCGCTGCCGCCGCCATCAAGGACTACCAAAGCCAGCATCCCGGGCTCGCCGGCCAGTTCACCCGGCACGACCTCTTCGCCGCCGACTTTGAGCTGTCCTGCCTCAACCGGCTTCAACTGCGGAACAACCAGCAGATGCTGGACCTCGCGGATCCGTCCGGCGGCCTTCAGATGGCCGGGCGGCTGGCGAACCCGCTGGCGAGGTTCGCGGGGAAGTAACTGCCGCTTCAGCACCTCCCAGGTGGCTAGGCTTGCACCATGACTGCAGACCTCCCCGGGACAACAGCCCTCATCACCGGTGCCAGTGCCGGCCTGGGCTCCGAGTTCGCCCGCCAGCTCGCAGCCCAAGGCTGCAACCTTGTACTGGTAGCGCGGAACCGGGCCCGCCTCGAGCAAACCGCGGCGGCCCTGGAACGGCGCTACGGAATCAGGGCTGAGGTGCTGCCCGCGGACCTGACGGACGACGCCGGGGTGGCAGCCGTCGTCGGACGCCTGTCCGATCCGCAGCGGCCGGTGGGGATCCTGATCAACAACGCGGGGATCGGGCTGCTGCACAACTTCGAGGACAACCCCATCTCGGAGGAGAAAAAGCACCTGAAGCTGCACGGTGAGACGGCTATGGAGCTCACCCACGCTGCGCTGAAGGGCATGCTGGAGCGGGGCGGTGGCCGGATTATCAATGTGGCCAGCATCGCCGCGTTCCTGCCCAGGGGCACCTACTCGGCGGCCAAGGCGTGGCTGGTGAGCTTCAGCCGCTGGGCCAACCTCACTTACCGCCGGCGCGGCGTCAGGGTCACGGCGGTGTGCCCGGGCTTTACCCACACGGAGTTCCACGATCGGATGGGAATGGACAAGTCCGTGGCACCATCGTGGGCCTGGCTGAACGCCGAGCGGGTAGTGCGGGAGGGCCTGGCGGATAACCAGCGGGGCAAGGCGGTGTCCATCCCGTCCAAGAGGTACAAGCTCGTGGCGGCTGTAGCGAGGGTGGCGCCGGCAAGGCTAGTGGCGGGACCGGCGCGCAAACCCAAGTAGAACCGCCGGGTTGCGCGTCCCCGCCCGGCGGACAACCACCACCACCGCAATTCCCACCAGCGCACCCACCAGCGTTTCGACACCGCGCTCCAGGATCAGGACCCCCGGGTCGATGGGGTGGGCAAGCTGGGTTATCAGGAGGATGACGGGCGTAAAGGAGACCATGGCAAGGCCGTAATGGCGGGCCATAAACAGCTCGGTGGTGAACTGGAAGATGATGACCAGGAGTGCCAGCATCACGGCCTGCCTGGCGGGGAACAGCCCTGCCAGGGACCAGGGCGCGGGAAGAATGACGACGGCGGTGACCCCCAGTCCCACGAACGTCCCCACGATGCGGTGGATACCACGCCGGACGCTGCTGGGAAGGTCCGCGCCCGCGAGGGGAACGGCCGCGGCAGCCATCGCCCAGTGCGGGTGGCCGCTGCCGGAAAGGACACCCACCGTGCCCGCTGCCCCTACAGCGAGGACGTACCGGGCAGCGTGAAGCAACAACTCCGCCTTGCCGGCGGGGTGGACGGCAGGGACGCTGCGGACAGCACCGCGCTGCCATGACCTGCTGCGGATCCAGCCGCCGAATCCGACCAGGATGGAGAAGGCGGCCGACCCTGCGGCGATGAGCAGGGCGGTCTGCCAGGGCACTTCCATGGGTACCGAAGCGCAGGCTCCCAGTGCGAGGATGCCGAAGAAAGGCCCGTTGGGTTTGAGCCGGACCCGGTCCGCAAACACTGATCCGACGCCGGCCAGCAACGCTTCGACGGCGACGAGCCACCATGAGTGGAGGTTGTTGACGGACAGGAACAGTCCTGCCGCAACTCCGCCGAGCAGGACTACCGCGGCCTGGGCCTGGTGCCGGAGGCGGAGCTGGTGTGGCTCCGAGCGTCCGTACATGCCGGTCAGGGCCCCGAAGACGGCGTACATGATGAGGTCTGTTCGGCCGGCGGCGAAAAGCAGCAGCGAGGGAACTGCAACGCTGAGGGCCACCCGCAGGGCTGCGAGGTGGTCCCGGTTGGCCGGTTCCAGCCGGTGGAGGGCGCGCACCTGCTCCACGAGAAGCTTCATGCTGCACCATCCCTGCTTGTCACTGGATCCCTTCCGGGCCGTTCGGAACCTATCACCGGCAGCTCCATCCGGGCCATTTACCGGAGGGTCACGGGACATAAATGGAAACAGCGGCAAGGCTTCAGCGGCAGCGTCCAACGCAATGCCACCAACCGCACGGCCAAGGACGGCAAGGCAAAGGCCCGCCCCTTGCGGCTTCCGCAGAAGCTGCAAAGGACGGGCCGGGAGCGTTGCTACAAGGTATGCCGCTGGGGGACTGCCTGGGCGCTGTCGCCTGCCTGCTGCTGCCTGGCTAGACCGTGGCCGGAGCCTTCCCGGCAGAGCTCGAATCCGTGATGTCCTGCGTCTCGAACGGGAGTTCGTCAAGGTTGATCAGCGGGTTCTCATCCTGCGTGGCCACCAGCTCGCGCGCCTCTGCCTGGGTGTCCACGCTCGGCATGGAGCCCGGCAGCGGGCGCTGGGCTGATTCCTTCAGGAAGTAGATGGCCACGGCGCCCACCAGTGAGGTGCCCATGAGGTAGTAGGCGGGCATCATGTCGTTGCCGGTGGCGCTGATGAGGGCTGCCACGATGAACGGGGTTGTTCCACCGAAAATGGCCACCGAGAAGTTGTACGCAATGCCCATGGCGCCGTAGCGGCTGGATGTGGGGAACTGGGCCGGAAGCGCGGAGGCGAGGTTGGCCACGTAGAACGTCACCGGGAACGCAATCAGGGAAAGGCCCGCCAGCGTGGACCAGATTTCACCGATGCCGATCAGCAGGAAGGCCGGGGTTGCCAGGACCACCGTGCTCAGCGCACCGATCCACAGCACGGGACGGCGGCCAATCCGGTCGGACAGCTTGCCGGTGAGCGGGATGCAGAGGCTCATGACCACCAGCACGGGGATGGTCAGCAGGGTGCCGTGCACCTCGTCGTAGCCCTTGGCCTCCGTGAGGTAGGTGGGCATGTAGGAGGTGAGGGCGTAACCGGCGGTGTTGGCCGCGGCTACCAGGATCATCGCCACAATGATCGAGCGCCAGTAGGCCTTGACGATTCCCACCGGGCCCTTGACAGTTGCCTGATCGGAAGCCGCGGCGTGCTTCGCAAGGTCTTCCTGCGCGTCCAGGGTTGCCTGGAATTGAGGAGACTCCTCGATCTTGCTCCGGAAATAGACCGCGATCAGGCCGAGCGGACCGGCAACCAGGAACGGAATGCGCCAGCCCCACTCCTCCATGGCAGCCTGTCCGAGGGTCAGTTGCAGGACGGACACCAGCGCCGCGCCGAGGGCGAAGCCAAAGTAGCTGCCCATATCCAGGAAGCTGGCAAAGAAGCCGCGGCGTTTGTCCGGGGCGTACTCGCTGACGAACGTCGTGGCACCGGCATATTCGCCGCCGGTGGAGAAACCCTGGACGATCTTCAGCAGCACCAGCAGGCCTGCTGCCCACAGCCCGATCTGGGCGTAACCGGGAAGGAGCCCGATGGCGAACGTGCTGGCCGCCATGATCATCAGCGTGGTGGCGAGGATCTTCTGCCGGCCCATCTTGTCGCCAAGCCAGCCGAAGATCACGCCGCCGAGCGGGCGGGCGATAAACGTGGCGGCGAAGGTTCCCAGCAGGAACAAAGTTTGGGTGGTGGGATCGGACTCCGGCAGGAAGACGGGCCCCATGGTGGTGATGAGGTAGCCGAACACGCCGACGTCGTACCATTCCATGGTGTTGCCCACGATGGTTCCGCCCAGGGCTTTCTTCAGCATGGGCTGGTCAACAACGTTGACGTCCGACTCCTTGAGCCGGCGGCGCTTCAGAATTTTCGGCTTCCGTGGACCTTTGGCGGCCGCAGTTGGGCTGCCGGGGGGTGTAGCTTGGTTGGTTCCGGAGGCGTTGTGCATGCCTGCGGAAGAGTCGGTGATGCTTCGGTCTGTGGGCATTTGGGCAACTCCCGTGGAGGTCATTTGCTTGCGACTTGTAGCTGCCCCGCTCTGGGCAGGCCTTCAATTTTACGCGAATGTCATGGCGCCCGTTCGCTTTATGCCGTAAGGTCACCTCTTTTGGGCGCGTTTCCTGACAGTTCCAGAAACTTTCTTTCCCGGCTTTTCCCGCGCCATCACTGGGATCGGCGGCGTCCGGCGCCACCGTTACCGAATCTTTTCCATTTTGGCCGCGCGCAACCCCCTTTTATCCCGGATCTGCGCGGAAAAGTGACGCGGCCCACGGCGCCCGCAGCCCTCCCGCAGGAGCCGGCAGGGCCGCCGTCGTCCTTGCCCGCAGCCGACGCTGGATTAGGGGTTCACAGGTGCGCTGGGCTTCCCTATGGTTATGCCATGGGAACACTCACTTTCAAGTAGGCGGACGCCTGCGGCCAGGCCCCTGCCGGCCGATCCTTCAGTCTCGAAGGCCTTTTTGGCCTGAAACTTGTAGCACTTCATTTCATTGCGTTGCGGAAAGGAAGAACAATGGCTGACGAAAACATCGAAAAACACATAGCGCCGGAGTTGGCGGATCACCTGGCGGAGGCAATGGACGCCCCCGACCTGCCCGGTGCGGCCGCCCCGCTTTCGCCCACGGGAACGGGCGCCCAGCGCTCCTGGCCGGATGGCAGCGGCAAGAAGCGGCACCCCAAGGACAACGGCTCCAGCCACGGCCGCATGGGGCAGGGTGCAGCCGTGACGGCTGTCCACCGGACCAGCCGGCCGCAAATGCCGCACTCGTCCTGAGGGTGGCGTAGGACCCTAAAAGCATGGGGACACCGGGATTCCGGTGTCCCCATTCTTTTTCCTCCCGTAGGCCCCATCAGGCCTCGTCGACGACGTCGGCCGGATCCTTGTCCAGCCGCCAACCGCGCCAGACCGGGTGCCGGAGCCGCCCCGTCCCGGTCCATTCGCTGTACGTCACCTCACCGACAAGTTGCGGGGCGACCCAGTGCGCGTCCGCCGAGTCCTCGCGCGGGACATCCTGGAAGGGGGACGTTTTGCGGGCGAGACGGTCCACGGTCTGCCGGAGCTCCGACAACTCGCGGAAACTGAAGCCGCTTCCCACCCTGCCCACGTAACGCAGGCTCCGGCCATCCGGGATGCCTACCAGCAGCGACCCCACCGAGTCCTGGCGGGCGCCCTTGCCCGGCCGCCAGCCGCCCACCACCACCTCCTGGGTCTGGTCGAGCTTGAGCTTGACCCAGGTGCGGGTGCGCTGGCCGCTCACGTACCTACTGTCGGTGCGCTTCGCCATCACGCCCTCAAGCCCCAGTTCCTGTGCGCTCTCCAGAATGTGCTCCACCCGGTCCTCAAGGACCGTGGAAAGCTCCACCGGGCAGTCGGACGGGCTGAAGAACTGCTCCAGCCGCTGGCGCCTCTTGGCGAGGGACAACCTGCGAAGGTCGGTCCCGTCGTCGTACAGCAGGTCAAAAAGCATCAAGCGAACCGGAATGGCCCTGCGTGCCTTGGCGACGTCGCCGGGCCGGGTGAGCTTCATGCGCCCCTGGAGCAGCCCGAAGTCCGGCCTGCCTGAAGGCCCGACGGCGATGATCTCACCATCTGCGACGAACGGCTGGGGCGGCCAACAGCCCCTGACCGTTAACTCGGGGTAGGTCCTGGTGACGTCGTTCCCGTTGCGGCTGAAGATCCTCACTGTCTCCTCGTCGGCCACGAGGAGGGCGCGCACCCCGTCCCACTTGAGTTCGAACTGCCAATTGCTGCCCTGTAGGTTTGCCGTTGTCCCCGCTGTGGCCATCATGGGGCTGAAATCCTCCGGTGACGCTGAAGCGGCGGGTGACGGCGGATCCTGGGGCGGAGCTTCGGCTTCGTCTGGCTCCTCATCCTCCTCCGTCGGCTCAGCCTCCTCCGTCTGATCAGCCTCTTCCGGGTCCGCCGCCTCAACCGGCTCCTCTGCCACTTCCTCCCGCGCCTCGTCCTGCGGCTCTTCCAAATCTTCCTGCGGCGCCGCCGCGTGACGGTGACGGCTGCCCGGGTGGTCCTTGTCCATGAGGTGGATGAGCCACTGGCCTTCGGCGTCCCGGCCCTGCCCCCGGCCGGTATGGATCAGGGCGAACTTCCGGGTGCCGCCCAAGCCGCCGCCTTCGGAGCCGGTGAGGGTGACGATGACCTCCCGGCCATTGATCCACTTATGCAGTTCGTAGGTGCCGGTGTCCCAGATGGTCATCTCACCGGCGCCGTACTCCCCTTTGGGAATGGTCCCGTGAAAAGTGAGATAGTCCAGGGGGTGGTCCTCGGTCTGGACTGCCAGGTGGTTCTTGCCCCCAGATTCGGGGACTCCCTTGGGCAACGCCCAGGACACCAGGACGCCGTCATGCTCCAGGCGGAGGTCGAAGTGCAACCGGCTGGCATGGTGCTCCTGGATCACAAATGCGTCACCGCTGCCGGCCGCGCCCTCGAAGGGCTCCGGTGTCTTCCGTGGGTCGCGCATGGAGCGATACTTGCCCAGGCGGGGGTCACCGTCGTGATGATGATCCGGAACGTCCGCGCCCGGGTTTGAGGCGCCGACGACGGCGGCGAAGGGCTCCGTGCCGTCCTGCACCCTCCGCAGCACCTCCTGGTAGTCCAGGTGCCGAAGTCCCGGTGCGCTGATCTCCTGCCAGGTCCGCGGTGCGGCCACCATCGGGGTGGGACGGCCACGCAGCGAATACGGAACGATGGTGGTTTTGGCCGCGTTGTTCTGGCTCCAGTCCACCAGCACCTTGCCTTTGCGGAGGGCCTTCTTCATGTCGCTGACCGCAAGCTCAGGGTGGTCCGCCTCCAAAGCCCGCGCCAGCTCGCGGGCAAAAGCTGAGATCTGCTCCGAGGTCTGGCTCCGGTCCAGTGCGGCGTACAAATGGATCCCTTTGCTGCCGCTGGTCACGGGGACAAGATCCATGCCCACGTCTTTGAGGATTGAGCGGGCCAGGAGGGCCACTTCCGCGCATTCCGCCAGGCCTGCGCCTTCGCCGGGGTCCAGGTCCAGGACCAGCCGGTCCGGATTCAGCTGGTTGCCGTGCGAATCCACCTGCCATTGGGGTACGTGGATTTCCAGCGAGTTGATCTGGCCGAACCAGGTGAGTGTGGCGGGGTCGTTGACCATCGGATAATGGATGGTCCGGTCCTTGTGGGTGATCGCGGCCCGCGGCAGCCAGCCGGGAGCGGAGTCCTCAAGGTTTTTCTGGAAGAACACTTCGCCGGGGTCCCCGGCCGTTCCCACACCGTTGACCCAGCGCTTCCTAGTGGCCGGCCTGCTGGCGGCAGCGGGAATCAGGACGTGGGCCACCGCCGCGTAGTAGGCGAGCACGTCCGCCTTGGTGGTGCCTGTTTCCGGGTAGATGACTTTGTCCAGGTTGGTGAGGGTCAATTCCCTGCCCGCAACGCGGACACGCTCCTTAGCGGCGGCCATGGGGCTTCACCTCCGGGGCTGTGTGATGTTGACTTAGGGAATGAGAGCCATCTGGAAAGGTGCCATCGCGTTTGGCCTGGTCAACGTACCCGTGAAGGTCTACAGCGCCACCGAAGATCATGACATCAGTCTGCACCAGGTCCACAATGCCGATGGCGGCCGGATCCGCTACCAGCGCAGGTGCGAAGTCTGTAGCCAGGTCATCGACTATTCGGACATCGAGAAGGCCTTCGAGGAGGACGGCCGGACGGTCATCCTGGCCAAGGACGAACTGAAGGCCATTCCGGCGGAGAACAGCCACGAGATCGAAGTGGTGCAGTTCGTCCCGTCCGAGCAGCTTGAACCGATGATGTTCGAGAAGAGCTACTACCTGGAGCCGGACTCCAAGTCGCCCAAGGCCTACGTGCTGTTGCGCCGGGCGCTGGAGGACACGGACCGGGTGGCAATCGTCCAGTTCGCGCTGCGGGAGAAGACGCGGCTGGGTGCCTTGCGGATCAAGGACGACACCTTGGTGCTCCAGTCCCTGCTGTGGCCTGACGAGGTCCGCGAAGCCAACTTCCCATCCCTGGAGGCGGACATCAAGATCTCCCCGCAGGAACGGGACATGTCCGCGGCCCTGGTGGAGTCCATGGCGGCTGACTTCGACCCGGCGCACTTCACCGATGACTACCAGGTGCAGCTGCGCCAGCTCATCGAGGCCAAGCTTGAGCAGGGCGATTCCCTGGATACCGAGGAAACCTTTGGTGTGGAAGCCGGCGAGGGCGGCAAGGGCGAGGTCATTGACCTGATGGAGGCACTGAAACGGAGCCTGGACCGGAAACGCGGAGGCGGGTCCGATGCTTCCGCCGCGGACTCGGGCGCTGAAGCCGGCAGCGACGAGGAAGCCGCCAAGCCGGCGGCCAAGAGAGCCACGGCCAGGTCCACGGCCAGCAAGTCGACGGCGGGTAAGGCTGCCGACACGAAGTCCACTACGGCCAGGTCCACTGCCAACAAGTCCACCGCCGCGAAGTCCACGGGGGCCAAGACCGGCACGGCAAAGTCCAGCACTGCGACGTCCAGCACGGAAAAGTCCACTGCCGGCAGGTCCACCGCAGCGAAATCCACGGCAGCCAAGGCCGCTGACAAGCCCGCCGCTAAATCCAGTACTGGCAAGGCAACCACCACCAGGGCGCGCAAGCCGGCGTGATGGTCCGTGGCCTGCGGCGCGTGTTCCGTGGGTTAATGCCATGAGTACGAAACTACTAAGCCGGCTTGCTTCCCGGTAGTCGGTGCCTCTTTACGGCCGGGCCGCCATGAGCAGGTCCTGCGGGATGCCCCCGTTAGGGCTGCCCTCGTTACAGTCCGTCTCTTTACAGCGGAGGCCGGCGAGTTCACAATGAGTCGCATCACAGCCTCCGCTGTGCCCGCAGCGCGCTGTTCACTCACTGACGGACCACCACAGTAGAGAGGCACAGTCATGACAGACCAGACAGATGTCCTGGAGGCGGACCGGGCGCTCAAGCAGAAGCACCGGACCATGTGGGCCTCAGGGGACTACCCCGCGCTGGCCAGTGAATTGCTCCCCGAGCTCGGAGCCATCCTGGTGGAAGCCTGCGGCGTCAACTCACGTCAGCGGGTCCTCGACGTTGCCGCAGGGGCAGGCAATGCCGCCATTCCCGCCGCGATGATGGGCGCGAAGGTAGTGGCGAGCGACCTCACGCCGGAACTGTTCGACGCCGGCCGCCACCAGGCAGCGGACCGTGGGGTGGAGCTTGAATGGAAGGAAGGGGACGCTGAGGCTTTGCCTTTCGGCAATGATGAGTTCGATACCGTGATGTCCTGCCTCGGCGTGATGTTTGCGCCGCACCACCAGGCGGCAGCCGATGAGCTCCTGCGGGTTTGCAAACCGGGCGGCACCATCGGGCTCCTCAGCTGGACTCCTGAGGGGTTCATCGGCAGGATGTTCGCCACCATGAAGCCGTTTGCCCCGCCGCCGCCACCGGGTGCGCAGCCGGCGCCGCTGTGGGGGAGCGAGGACCATGTCCGCGAGCTCTTAGGGAGCAGGATCACCGAAGCCAGCGCCCGCAAAAAGACCTTGGGCATCCACAGCTTCCATCAGCCGGAGGACTTCGTCCGCTACTTCAAGTCCCACTACGGCCCCACCATTTCGGTCTACAAATTCATCGCTGAGGACGGGGACAAGGTGAAGGAACTGGACAAGGCGCTGACGGACCTGGCTGAGTCGTTCGGTGACGCCCATGGCGATTCGCCGTTCCGCATGGAGTGGGAGTACCTGCTGTTCACGGCCAGGAAGGCCAAGGGTTGATGCCGGGTGCTTTCACTGCCACCTCCTCGGCGGCCATAGATGCGCCCCCGGCCAAAGTATGGGACGTCATCACGGACCCGGCCGCCACCAAGGAGTTTATGTTCGGCGCCGAGCTCACCACGGACTGGACGGTGGGCGGACCTGTCACCTGGAACGGCACCTGGGACGGCAAGGACTACCAGGACAAGGGAGTGGTCCTTGAGGTCGAACCTGGCCTCAGGCTTGTTTACACACATTTCAGTCCCCTGACGGGGCAGGAGGACAAGCCGGAAAACTACCACACGCTGACCTGGACGCTGACGGACAAGGACGGCCGGACGCAGCTGGTGTTGTCGCAGGACAACAACCCGGGCGCGGAGGCGGCGGAGCACTCCAAAGGCATGTGGGACCAACTGGTGGCGGACGTCAAAAAGATCGCCGAACGCGGCTAACCCAGCCAACGAAACAGCGCCAAGTCCTTTTGACCCCCCAAAAGAAAACGACGCTTCGCGCTACCCGGTTGAGGTGCCGGGAGGGCAAAACGTGAGCGGCCGCCGTCGTGTACTTCCCTTTGTGGGGAAGGCCCGACGGCGGCCGCACTGCTTTGCTGCCTGGACAGCGTCGCTGCTACTCGGCGTCGTGATCCGTTTCCAGGATCTGGACCAGGTGGTTCAGGGCGTCATCGGCGCCGGTGCCCTCAGCGCGGAGGACCACAACGTCGCCGTGTGAGGCGCCCAGGCTCATCAGGGACAGGATGCTGGCCGCGTCCATGGCCTCGTCAGCCGGCTCGCCTTCGCGGGCGATGGTGATATCCAGGTCGTACTCGCCGGCGGCTTCCGCGAAGATGGCGGCGGGGCGGGCGTGCAGGCCTACTCGGCTGGCGACGGTTGCGGTGCGTTCTGGCATTGTTGCTCCTTTTGTCTTTCGGCGCCCTGGTGGTTCAGCGCCGTTGATAGGTGGTGGATAGGGCAGGGTCAGACCGTTGCGGGAACGGACTCCACGGTATCAGCGGCCTTGGGGGCTGCCCAACGCTTGAGCGCCACTACGGCCAGCGCGCTGACGATGGTGCCGGCGATGATCGAGAGGATGAACATCAGCACGTTGCCGATGGCGAAGAACACAAAGATACCGCCGTGTGGTGCCTGCGAGGTGACGTTGAATGCCATGCACAGCGCCCCGGTGAGGGCACCGCCCACCATGCTCGCGGGGATGACACGCAGCGGATCGGCCGCGGCGAACGGGATGGCGCCCTCGGAGATGAAGGATGCACCCAGCAGCCAGGCTGCCTTGCCATTCTCACGTTCGGCCAGGCTGAAAAGCTTTTTGTCCAGGACTGTCGCCAGGGCCATCGCCAATGGGGGAACCATGCCGGCGGCCATGACGGTGGCCATGATCTGCCACGGCGCCTGGTTGTCGGCACTGCCGGCGCTGAGGCCGGCCACAGCGAAGGCGTAAGCCACCTTGTTGACCGGACCACCGAGGTCGAAGCACATCATGAGGCCAAGAATGATGCCCAGGACAACGGCGGAGGCGCCGGTCATGCCGGAGAGCCAGTCGTTGAGGGCCAGGGTCAGGCCGGCGATGGGGCCGCCGAGCACCAGGAACATCAGCCCGGAAGCAAAGATCGAGGCGAGCAGTGGAATGATCACTACGGGCATCAGGCCGCGAAGCCAGCGTGGTACCTGCCACGTGCCGATCAAGTGGGCCATGTAGCCCGCGAGCAGGCCGCCGACGATGCCGCCGAGGAAGCCGGCACCCATGAACCCGGACACTGCACCGGCAACAAAACCGGGAGCGATGCCGGGGCGGTCAGCGATGGCGTAGGCGATGTAGCCCGCCAGCGCAGGGACCAGGAAGCCCATGGACAGGGCCCCGATCTTGAACAACACAGCGCCGAGGTAGGTGGCCAGGCCGCCTTCCGGCAGGTTGCCGAAGTTGTTTTGGAGGACGACGTCGTCCGCCACCTCAGTGATGTCGTACCCGCCCAGCAGGAAGCCCAAGGCGATCAACAGGCCGCCGCCGGCTACGAACGGAATCATGTAGCTGACGCCGGTCAGCAGGGCCCTCTTCAGCTTCTGGCCGATGTGCTCGCCCTTTTCGGCTGCTGCCTGTTCGGCCTGTTCCTCGGCTCCGAAGTGCGGGACCCGGCGGGCATGGGGGTCGGTTGCTGCAGCCAGCGCTTCCTGCACCATCTTGGCGGGCTCGTCGATGCCGCGCTTGACCGGAGCGTTGATCACTGGCTTGCCGGCAAAGCGTTCCTTGCCGCGCACGTCCACGTCGACGGCGAAGATGACGGCGTCGGCAGCAGCGATCACGGCGGGGTCCAGCGGCTTGGCGCCGGAGGAGCCCTGGGTTTCCACCTGCAGGTCAACGCCGGCTTCCTGGGCCGCGGCAACAAGGGAATCAGCTGCCATGTACGTGTGGGCGATGCCCGTGGGGCACGCGGTCACAGCCACGAGGCGCTTGGGTCCGGATCCCGTGGATGAACCTGACGAAGCCGGGTCCGCGGAAACCGAGCCGGCGGCCGACGCCCCGGAAGTGGCTACTGCATCAGCGGGAGCCGCCGCTGCATGGGCGGCAGGCTTGTCAGCAAGCGCGCCATCCACCAGTTCCACAATCTCCTCGCGGGAGGAGGCGTTGCGCAGGGAGGCGGTGAAGTCCTTCTTGATCAGGGACCTGGCGAGCTTGGACAGCAGCTTGAGGTGCTGCTGGTCGGCGCCGTCCGGGGCTGCGATGAAGAAGATCAGGTCCGCCGGGCCATCCTTGGCGCCGAAGTCCACCTTGGGGTTAAGGCGGGCCATGGCCAGGGTGGGTTCCGTAACGGCCGCCGAGCGGCAGTGCGGGATGGCGATGCCGCCGGGGATGCCGGTGGCCGTCTTCTGCTCGCGGGCGAAGGCATCCGCGAAGAGGCCTTCAACTTCTGACGCGCGTCCGGTGGCAGCTACTTTGCTTGCCAAGTGCCGGATCACCGTCTCGGGGGAGTTGCCCAGGTTCTGGTCGAGCTCGACCAGTTCCGTGGTGATGAGCTGGGTCACTGTCAATCCTTTCGAAGGGCCGTGATGGTTACGGCATCCGGGTTGGTTTGGTGGACTGCCGGAACAGTGGACCCCGGCAGGGAGGCGGCGGCGGCACCATGGGCCACCGCCTGGCGAAGGCAATCGGCCGGGGCGGCGCCCTGGCCGTGGGCGAGCAGGTAACCGGCAAGGGCAGAATCGCCCGCCCCGACCGTACTGACCGCGGCGACCGGCGGGTGCGTGGCCAACCACGCGCCGTCGGCCGTTACCAGGACAGCTCCCTTGGATCCGAGAGTTGCCAGCACAGCACCCACACCGGAACGTACGACGGCGGCGGCTGCTGCAGCGGCAGCAGCCGGGTCCGCTTCCAGTTCGTCAGCGGTGGCCGGGGAGGCGAAGCCGGCTGCGGCAGCCAGCTCAGCCAGTTCTTCGGCATTGGGCTTGAGGAGGTCCGGCATGCCTTCCGCCCCACCTGCGAGGGCGGAGGCGAGTGGCTGGCCGGACGAGTCGACGGCGATCCGTGGTGCGGCGCCGTCGGCGGCTGAACGCAGTCGGGCGGCCGCCGTCGCGTAAAAATCTTCGGGGAATCCTGGCGGAAGCGATCCGGCCAGGACCACCCAGCTGGCGCCGCGGGAGCTCTCCAGCAGCAGCTTCATCAGGGCTTCCTGCTGGTCCTCGTCGAGCAGCGGGCCTGGCTCGTTGATCTTGGTGGTGACTCCGCCCGGCTCGGTGAGCGCAACGTTGGTGCGGAGCGGCTCATTGATGGGGAGGGAAACGAAAGGCACTTCGCTCTCACGCAGGCCTGCAAGAACGGGGTCGTTGTCCGCGCCGGGAAGGACCGCTACGGACTCCAGGCCGGAGGCCACCAGGGCGCGGGAGACGTTAACGCCCTTCCCTCCCGATTCCTGGCTGACGGAGACGGCGCGCTGCACTTCGCCGCGTTCCAGCGGCCCAGGCAGGGCCACTGTCCTGTCCAGGCTCGGGTTGGCCGTGAAGGTGACGATCATGCGATCACCACGTCTACGCCGGCTTCTTCAAGAGCGGCTGCAAGTTCCGGTCCGGGTTCGCTGTCTGTAATCAAGGTGTCCAGATCTTTCAGGGAGGCGAACTGGACCAGGGTTTCCGTGTCCAGCTTGGAGGAGTCGGCCAACACCACAATGCGGCGTGCCGAACGGACAAAAGCTGCCTTGACGGCGGCTTCTTCGGGGTCGGGAGTGCTGAGGCCGAACGACGCGTGGATCCCATTGGTGCCGATAAATGCGATGTCCGGCCGGAGCCTGCCGGCGGAGTCCACAGTCGACTGGCCGACGGCAACCTGGGTCAATCCGCGTACGCGGCCGCCCAGGACCTCCAGGGCAATTCCGGGAATGCTGGACAGCTTGCCGGCGATGGGGACCGCGTGGGTGATGGCCACCAGTTCCGCGCGTGGTTCCGTGGAGTCGGAAGGCTCGACGGCGGTGCGCCGGGAGAGCAGGTCCGCCAGTACTTCGGTGGTGGTGCCGCCGTCGATCAGCACGCTGCCGGGGGAGTTGCGGGGAATGAGCGCCAGGGCTGCCTCGGCAATGCGGATTTTCTGGTCCGGTCGCTGGATGGCCCGCTCGTTCACGCTTTCCTCGGTGGTGCTGAAGCGGTCTGCCGCCACGGCCCCGCCGTGCACGCGGCGGACGGTCCCGGCGTTCTCGAGGGTGGCTAGATCCCGGCGGACGGTTTCGGTGGTGATGCGGAAGCGCTCGGCCAGGAGGGTCACGCTGACCCGGCCGGTGCCGGCGACAAGCTCGGCAATCTTTTGCTGGCGCTCCTCGGCGAACACATACCCTCCGTTGCGTAAGGCTTCCTGGTGCGTGACTGGCATCACACGATGTTGAGTTACTTGACTTTATCTTTGCTTCTGTTGGTTTGTCAATGGAAACCCACATGAAACAAAGTGTGCGCTGGGTCCCCGTCCATGCAACGGGCACATCCGGGCTGGACCCCTCCACCACGCCAGAAGCTGCCGGGCAGAAGAAAGCCGGGCCGGACCGCGGTGGTCCGGCCCGGCTTCCTCGGGATCACGTCTGTTCCTTCTGCTTCGGCTACAGCCCGGCATCCCGGCTTTCGTTCCGGGTTATCCGCTCGCCCGTGTTGGGGTCCACGACGGACCGCGTTTCGCTGACCCGGCGGCTGCGGCCCGGCGAGGCGAGAATCAGCGAGGCGATGAGCCCGATCACCCCCACGGCAATCAGAATGTAGCCGACCAGTACCTGGTCCACGAAGGGGATGAGTCCCGGGGCAACCGCCCAGGCAAGAATGGCACCGAGGGCGATGAGGAAGATGGAGGATCCGATTCTCACTGTTGCTCCTTGTCGTGGTGGAGAGGGCGTTTTTGCTGCCCGGCAGGGGATTACTAAGCATGCTGTCCGTCACGCGTCACGCTACAGCGCGGAGATGCCGTATTCAATGGCCGGTAGGGGTGACTTGCGCGCTTGGCGTGCGTGGGACGCGTGGGGCAGACGTGGTTGAGGTGGCAGTCGGCTTGTAATACTGGGGACATGGGGGATAAGGCTGAAGACGGAATGCAAGAGCGCCGAAACGTCCAGTTTTATGGCGACCCCAGTGCCCGGGAGGCGCTTGGCAGCCTGCGGCGGCGGTGGCTTGAGGGTTCGGGCGGGCACCGCTCCACGCCGGGCCGTACCAGCCGGGGTGCCATGGGTCCCGCAGCCGTTGCGTTGGTCCGGGACGGAGTGCTGGCAGTGGCAAGCGTCAACGCCCCGCTTGGGGCCGACTACGAAATCGGATCCGTGTCCAAGGGTCTTACCGGCCTGCTTTACGCGGACGCTGTTGACCGCGGAGAGCTGGACGGTGCCACCACGTTGGGGGACCTGCTGCCCCTGCAGGACTGCGGGCCGGCGAAGGTCACCCTCGGATCAGTCTCCCGCCACGCTTCCGGGCTGCCCAGGCTCGCCACATCGCAGTCCACGGTGCAAAGAACGCTCGCCCTGTGGCTCCGCGGAGCTAACCCGTACGGGGAAACCCTGGAGGAATTGCTCGCCCAGGCAAGGACCACGCGGCTGCAGTCTCCCCGTCCCCGCTACTCCAATTTTGGCTTCGAACTCCTGGGGCATGCGGTGGCTGCCGGGGCCGGTGCCACATACCGGGAGCTTATGGCCAGGCGGATCACAGGGCCGCTCGGCCTGGCGTCCCTCTACGCTCCGGCGTCAACCGGAGAGCTCCAGCAAGCCGCCCTGCCCGGCCGCAGCCGTTACGGGCGGATCATGCAGCCGTGGACCGGCGAAGCCTTGGCTCCGGCCGGCGGGTGGCGGGCGACCATCGGCGACATGGGGGAACTGGCCCGTGCCCTTCTGCACGGTCATGCGCCCGGAGTTTCGGCCCTTGATCCCGTGGCTGATTTCGCCGGGCCTGCTGCACGCATCGGCGCGGCATGGCTCAGCCTTGACGTTAAGGGTCACACCGTTACGCTGCACAGCGGAGCCACGGGCGGGTTCCGCTCATGGATGGGGCTGGATCGGAAGGCCGGGACCGGCGTCGTGCTGCTGTCCGCAAGCTCCGCACCGCTGGACCGGCACGGCTTCAGGCTCCTTCTTCACCAGCCTCGTTAGGCTGATGCGATGGAAACAGTTGTGTGGTCCAAGCCCGAGGCCGAGCGGGCGGGCACCCCGCTGCTGGTAATGATGCACGGCTACGGCACGGACGAGTCGCGCATGGTCCGGCTGTTTGAGTACCTGCCTGCGGAATTCACCTGCGCAGCCCTGCGTGCACCCATGCCCATCGGCGACCACTACGGCTGGTTCCTGCTGGACTACTTCCTCGCCAATGACTTCGCCGACGTCATCAAGGCCTCGAGCGCCGTCCAGACCTGGATCAACACCGTCAAGGGCCAGCACACCAGTGTGAGCCTGCTCGGCTACTCGCAGGGCATGGCCATGGCCAGCACGCTGCTGCGCCTCCACCCCAAGGACTACGTGGCTGTTGTAGGGCTTTCCGGTTTTGTGCTCGAAAATGAACTGCTGTCCCTCACTGAATCCTTCGACACCAGGCCGCCGTTCTTCTGGGGGCGGGACAAGGCTGACCTGGTCATCAACGAAGACGCCATTGCGTACACGGGGGAGTGGCTCCAGGACAAGACGCTCCTCACCGCCAGGACCTATCCGGGGATGGGGCACGCGATGTCCAAAACGGAAATGGTGGATGTCAGTGCGTTCCTGCGACACTACGTGCTGGCGACGAACGGACCTGCGGCTACATAATCTTGCCGTTCGCCCTGCCGGTGAACTGCGTCACACGGCGCCTGTAGAAAAAACAGTTGCAAGCCAAATTTGTAAGCGCTTACACTCTTCTTCGGCCGTTATCGCGGCTGTGAACTGGGCAAACAAGGAGATCAGTGCGGTGGGGATGGTTTGCTGCGGCCCGATAGGGGCTGGTGTCATAGCCGTCGCAATCCGCGTCGGGTGCCCTGCCGGCTTGTCCTGTGGCGGGAAACACGTCCATGATGGGATATAGCGATCAGCAAGCTTGCGGCTGCGGTGTTTCTCCCGCGCCGGCGGTTGTGTGCCGTACCTGCAGGTCGCCAGGGCACCGTGGCCTCCCCAATTCCAAGCATCCCCGTTTTGAGGCTGCCCGCCGTCCTGAAAGGACAACGCACCGCTGATGACTGAAAATATGGCTCCCGACCACGCAACTGCCGAACTTTCGGCTTGGGTCGGCGCGTCCGCCATCCTTTTCGACCTGGACGGCGTGCTGACACCCACAGCCACCGTGCATGAGCAGGCCTGGCAGGAACTGTTCGAAAGCTACCTCGCGTCGCAGCCGCACGTTGCCGGTTACAGCGAAAGCGACTACTTCGACCACATCGACGGAAAGCCCCGCTTCGACGGCGTCAGGGACTTCCTGGCCTCGCGCGGCATCGTACTTCCCGAGGGTCCCACCGACGACGACCCTGCCAACCTGACTGTGCAGGGCCTGGGCAACCGGAAGAACGGAATCTTCAACGACATCGTGGGTGCCGGCGTCGAGCCGTTCGAGGGCTCGGTGCGGTTCCTGGAAGCCGTACTGGAACGCGGCCTGAAGGTCGCCGTCGTCTCTTCCTCCCGCAACGCACCCGCCGTCCTGGCGGCGGCCGGACTCAGCGGACACTTCCGCGTGGTGGTGGACGGCGTGGTGGCAGCCAGGGAAGGCCTGCCCGGCAAACCCAGCCCCGCCACCTACGAGTACGCTGCCACACTGCTGGACCTGCCCAGCGGGGAATGCGTGGTGGTGGAGGACGCAGTCTCCGGTGTCCAGGCCGGAAGCGCCGGCTCGTTCCACTCCGTTGTCGGGGTGGACCGGGGCGCTGGACGGCAGACACTGTTCGACGCCGGAGCCACCGTTGTGGTCAACGACCTCGACGAGCTCCTTTAGCAGCACCGCAATTTCACCCCAAGGCAGCCTTCCCCGGGCAGCCGCCCGCTGCTTTCCCCGGCAGTATCCGTAATCCCTCAACCCCCCCTCGGCAGGACGGGCCGGCCAGGCCGGCATCTCCGCCACTCGCACAAGGACCCCAACACCATGGCTCTGATCTCCGCGGACCGCGAAAGGTTCCCCAACACACCCTGGCAACTCGTGGAAACACGCCACGAACAGGGCACCGAAGGGACGCTGGAAACCCTCTTCGCCCTGGGTAACGGACACTTGGGAATCCGCGGCGCCCACTGGGCGGCAACCGACTCTGACCTGCCCGGCAGCTTCATCAACGGACTCCACGAAATCTGGGACATCAAGCACGCCGAAAACGCCTTCGGCTTCGCCCGCACCGGCCAGCGCATCCTGTACATCCCGGACGTCAACAACTTTTCAGTCATCATCGACGGCGAAGCCCTGAGCCTGGCTGACTCCGAAGTGCTGGAGTACCGGCGCTCCCTTGATTTCTCCACCGGCGTTTACGAATGCCGGACCACCTGGCAGTGCCGCTCCGGCGCGACTGCCACCACCACCGAACGGCGCGCCGTCGGATTCGCTTCCCGGGGAACCCTTGGCATCTCTCTGGAGGTGTCCACCGACCGCGATGTCTCGTTGGACGTCACCTCGTCCGTGATCAACCGCCAGGACCAGCCGGTGGAAGACCATTCCGTCCACGACCCGCGCCGGGCTGGCCGCCACGCCGGGCGCGTGTTGCTGCCCCTGCGCCTCGACGGTGGGGACGGATCGCTCCGGCTGGCCTGGGAAGCCGCCGAATCCAAGCAGCGGGTGGGCGTCGCGGTGGACCACTGGACGTCCGCGGGACACCAGCCGTTTGACACCTTGGTGGACCAGGACGACAGCAGCGTCCGCTACGTCCTGGCAGTTGGTGCCGGCGAGCCGTTCCGCCTGGAAAAGAGCGTCAGCTACGCGGCCGGCGCCGCCATCCAGGAACCGTCGGTTGACCCGGCCGCCGTGGCAGAAGAAAACCTGCGTTCCGTTCAGGACATCTTCGCCGAAAGCGAAGCGCACTACCGCGACTACTGGTCCACCTCGGACATCGTCGTGACCGGCCAGCCCGAACTGCAGCAGGCCATCCGGTGGAACCTGTTCCAGCTGGCCCAGGCAACGGCCCGTGCGGACGTTGCCGGGATCCCTGCCAAGGGTGTGACCGGTTCCGGTTACGAAGGGCACTACTTCTGGGACCAAGAGGTCTACCTCCTTCCGTACCTGACGTACACCAATCCCGACGGCGCCCGCCGGGTGCTGGAATTCCGCCACGGGATCCTCCCGGAGGCCAAGATCCGGGCGAAGGAACTGAGCGTGGACGGCGCGCTGTTTCCGTGGCGCACCATTAACGGGCTCGAAGCCAGCGCCTACTACGCCGCCGGCACGGCCCAGTTCCACATTGCCGCCGCCATTGCCTTTGCCACCAACCGTTACGTTTGGGCCGCCGGCGACGCCGCGTTCCGTGACGGTATGGGCGCCGAACTGCTGATTGAAACGGCGCGCATGTGGATTTCGCTGGGATTCTTCGGCAAGGACGGGCTCTTCCACATCCACGGAGTCACTGGGCCGGACGAATACACGGCTGTGGTTAACGACAACCTCTACACCAATGTGATGGCCCGCTTTAACCTGCGTGCTGCCGCCGCCCTGGAGAATGCCGGCATCTCCCAGGAGGAGCGGCAGCTCTGGGCGGCTGCGGCAAACCGTATGCACCTGCCCTTCGATAAGCGGATGCAGGTGTACTCGCAGGATAACGACTTCATGACGCTGGAATCGTGGGACTGGACCACACCCCGTTCCAAGTACCCGCTGCTGCTGCACTTCCACCCTTTGGTCATCTACCGCCACCAGGTCCTGAAGCAGGCGGACACCGTCCTGGCCATGTTCCTGCAGTGGCAGGACTTCACCGCAGAGGAAAAACAGCGGGCCTTTGATTTCTACGACCCGTTGACAACAGGGGATTCAACGCTCTCCGCCTGCGTCCAGGGCATCATGGCCGCCGAGGTGGGGTACTCCCGCGAAGCACTGGAGCACTTCACCAACGCCGTGTTCATCGATCTGGACGATACGCACGGCAACACCATCGACGGTGTGCACATCGCCTCCACCGGCGGTGTGTGGAGCTCCCTGGTCTGCGGCTTCGCCGGCCTGCGGGACCAGGGCCCGGTGCCGTACTTCGATCCGCGGCTGCCTGCCGAGTGGGAAGGGCTCGCCTTCCACCTCAAAATCCGCGGCCGGCTTCTGCTGGTCGAACTCGAGGCCGGTGCTATCACCCTGGCCGTCCAGGACGGCGAAGCCCTTGAGGTGGATGTGCGCGGGAACTTGCTCAACGTTGGCGCCGAGCCCGTAAAGGTGGCACTCCAACCCGTCCCGGAACCGGAACCCACGGTATTCCCCAGCGGACATCCGACGGCGAGCATTCCTGTGGTGCACGCCAGCAGCTAAATGCCGCGCGGGGAACCGCGCCGGGGGAACCGCGCGCGGAGGCGCGCCCCGCCGCCTAGTCTCCGGCCGCCGTCGAACGCTCCACAACAGCCGCCCTGTCCAGGGGGTGGGCAAGTTCGTCGTCGGACATACGCGCCACCATCATGGCGATGACCGCCATGATGGGGCAGACCACGCCGGCCACGAGGAAAATCAGCCAGATTGGCAGGACCTCGGCGGCGGGCCCGGCCAGTGCCATCGACACGGGCATCAGGGCGAGGGACACAAAGAAGTCCAGGCTGGAGACCCTGCCCAGAAGATGGGGCGGGACCCGCCGCTGGAGCAGCGTGCCCCAAATGACCATGCCCACGCTGCCGGTCACGCCCCAGATGAACAGTGCGGTGGCGATGACCCAGAAGTTGTCCATGATTCCGACGGCGGCCAAGGGCAGGCTGCCCGCGCCCCAGGACACCATCATCACCGTGAGGTAGCGCCGTGGCAGCCTCAAGGACGCTGTGAGCAGGGAACCCAAGGCTGCTCCGACGCCCATCACGGCGAGGAGGAAGCCGAACATGCGGGAATCGCCGCCCAGCTGGTCGCGCACCACAAACGGAAGCAACACCTCGATGGGGCCGATCAGGAACAGGACCGAGATGCAAGCCCAGAGCAAGGTCCACAGCAGCCATGGGGTGCGCAGGGTGTACAGGACGCCTTCGCGCAGGTCCTGGAGGAAGGACGACTTGCCGCGCTCGGCACCAGCAGCGAATGAACCGTCTTCGGCCCCGTTGACGGGCGCGTCCAGTGAGTGCTGCCCCAGGAAGTTCAGGACGATAAAAGCCGAAAGGTGGCAGACAGCCACCGCCGTGACGGCGTGGGACGGCGAGAGCGCGGCCACCACGATGCCCGCCACGGCAGGACCGGCAGCCTGCTGGAGCACCGGCCGCATGGAACCCTCCACACCGTTCGCTGCGAGCAGGTCCTCTGGAGGGAGGATGCGCGGCAGGATGGCGGAATAGGCGGGGAAGAAGAAGGCCGCCCCAACGCCCAGCACGAATGCACCTGCAGCGAGGTGCCAGAGTTGCAGCCACCCGGTCATGGCCAGCCCGCTGACGGCCGCGATCACGGCAAGGTTGGCGCCCTCCACAGCGATGATCAGGCGGCGCTGCGGAACCCGGTCGGCGGCGATTCCGCCCGCCAGGAGGAAGGCCACCAGGCCTACACTGCCGGCGGCAGCCACCAGGGACAGCTCCAGCGGTCCGCCGCCCAGATGGATTACCTGGTAGACCATGGCGACGGCCCACATTCCGGAACCAAAAATGGAGATGGCCAGCGCCGAAATCAGTACCCGGTACTCACGATGGGCAAACGGCCGCAGGGCTTTAGGGGCGGGCATAGGGTTAAGTCTAGGCTTTGGCCGGACCCCCGGACAGCCGGCCGGACCCTCAAGGCGACGTGGGGCAGGGGTGCCGTGGCCTAGTGTTAAGCAACCTTAGTATTAGGAAGGGCCGCATCCGACGCGGCCGGCGAGACCAACAGAGGTGACCATGGCCAAGCGCAGCAATCCCGCAGTACGAATCGCACACGAAACCGCCCACAAGGCCGTATTCGACGAAGACGGCAAACCGAAGCCGGGCGTCCACAACATGCTCCTGAAAGCGGTGGAGATCCAGCGTCCGCTGGTCCTCGCCTACATCCGCCGGTTGCAGCGCAAGCACCCGCGCGCCACCGCCGCCCAGTTGGCGGACATCCTGGAGCGTGACTACCTCCGTGCCGTAACCGGCGGGGGTGCAGTGGTGGGCGCCACCGCCGTCGTCCCCGGTGTTGGCACTGTGGCCTCCCTCGGCCTCTCCGCCGCGGCGACCGTGGGATTCCTGGAGGCAACCGCCCTCTACGCCACCTCACTCGCGGAGCTGCACGGCATCCGCCTGACCAACCCGGAAAAGGCCAGCACCATGGTCATGGCCCTGATGCTAGGCGAGGAAGGCACTGCACTGCTCGGAACGCTCAGCGGCCAGGCGGCAGGCAACGGCATCAGTGCCTCCAGCGCGTGGGGCAACGTCTTGTCGAAGTCGATGACCGTTCCCGGCTTCGGCTCCGTCCGGAACCGCATCCAAAAAGCCTTCCTCAAGAACCTCCTGAAACGCCAGGGCACCGCGCTGTTCGGCCGGGCACTGCCGTTCGGCATCGGCGCAGTGGTGGGCGGAGCCGGTAACCTCATCATGGGACGGGCGGTGGTGTCCAACGCAAAGGAAGCGTTTGGTCCCATGCCGGAAACCATCCCCGGCGAGCTCAACGCCGCCGCACCGCAGAACCTGACGCTGGAAGGCAACAACCTTGGATCTCAACGCTGACCTCGGCGAATCATTCGGCTCCTGGAACATGGGGGACGACCCCGCCATGTTCCGGCTGGTTACCAGCGCCAACGTGGCCTGCGGCTTCCACGCCGGAGACCCCGTCACCATGCTGGACAGCTGCCGGGCGGCCTATGAGCTGGACGTGACCGTCGGTGCCCACGTGGGGTACCGCGACCTCGCCGGCTTCGGCCGCCGTTCGCTGGATATGTCCTTCGACGAGCTGTTCGGCGACGTGCTGTACCAGCTGGGCGCGCTCGACGGAGTTGCGCACGCAGTGGGTGCCTCCGTTGACTACGTCAAGCCGCACGGCGCGCTGTACAACCGGCTGGTCCACGACGCGGACCAGGCCTCGGCCGTGGTGGCAGCCGTGAACTCCTATGATCCGGGCCTGCCCATCCTTGGCCTGCCCGGTTCGGAATTACTCAAGCAAGCCCAGGAAGCCGGGCACCCCGTCTTTATCGAAGCGTTTGTGGACCGCGCCTACATGGCGGACGGAACACTGGTGCCGCGCTCCCGGGAAGGTGCAGTTTTGCACGACGTCGACTCGATCGTCGAGCGGGCCGTGCGCCTGGCCACCAAGGGTGAGGTGCTGGCCCTTGATGGAACATTGGTGCAGGTGCAGCCGGATTCCCTGTGCATCCATGGGGACACCCCCGGTGCCGTCGAGATGGCTGCCGCAGTCAGGGCTGGCCTCGAAGCCGCCGGCGTGGAGCTGGAGTCCTTCGCCTAGTTGCAGCTTCGCTGACACCACAAATGTCGACGCGCAGATTACCCAGCGCAACCCAAATGGGGAATGTGGGCAGCGCCAGGTAATTTGCGCGTCTAGTGCGGTTTTGCGTGTCGCCCGGCGATGGTCAGCCGAAAATCAGGTGCGCCACGGTAAAGATCGTGAGCCCGGCCAGTGAACCCACCACCGTGCCGTTGATCCGGATGAACTGCAGGTCCTTGCCCACCTGCAGCTCGATCTTCTGGGAGGTTTCTTCGGCGTCCCAACGGGCGACGGTATCGGTGATTACCCCGGCGATGTCGGAGCGGTACGTCCGCACCAGGTAGCCCGCGGCGTCGCCGATCCATGCGTTGACCTTTCCGGCGAGCTCAGGATCGTTCACCAGGCGGGAGCCGAAGTCGCGGACTGCCGCCTTGAACTTGATAGTCAGCTCGCTGTCGGGATCATCCACGGCCCCCAGCAGGGCGTTCTTCACGGTGCCCCACGTCCGGGAGGCGAGTTCCCGCACCTCGGGATCGCCCAGGACCTGTGCCTTGATGTCCTCGGCGCGAGCGATCATGGCCGGATCATGCTGCAGGTCTTGCGCCAGGTCATTCAGGTACTTGTCGATGGACTGCCGCACCTCGTGGTTCGGGTCAGCCTGTACCGCGCGGACGAACTTGAGGATCTCCACGTACACCTTGTCGCCAACCAGGCCGTCCACGAACTGTGGGACCCACGTGGGGGATCGGTCGGAGACCAGATGGGTGACAGTGTCGTGGTTGTCATCCACCCAGTCCGCGGCCCTGTCCACCAGCAGGTCCACCAGCTTGTGGTGGTGTCCGTCGTGGAAGATCCGCTCGGCCATCCTGCCCACGGGAGGTCCCCACGGCGGAGTCAGCAGATGCTTACGCACCATCCCCTCGATGACCGCCTGGACGTCGTCGTCATTCAACACCTTGAACGCGCCCCGGATGACGGCGGCGCCTTCCTTGGCGACGCGCTCGGCTCCGGCCGGCGTGGCGAGCCATTCACCCGCCCGGCGGGCGATGTTCACGCTGGCCAGTTTCTCCTGGACCACCTGTTCGGAAAGGAAATTGGTTTCCACGAACTCGCCCAGCGAGGCGCCGATCTGGTCCTTCCGGCGCGGGATGATCGCGGTGTGCGGGATCTTGATGCCCATGGGGTACTTGAACAGCGCGGTGACGGCGAACCAGTCCGCCAGTGCGCCCACCATCCCGCCCTCCGCGGCGGCGCGCACGTACTGGAGCCACGGATACTCTTTCTGCAGCGCGAACGCGAATACAAAAATCACCGCCATGGCAATCAGCAGCCCCAGCGCCACCAGCTTCATCTTCCGCAGCGCTGCCGCCTTTTCGGCGTCACCTGCACTGAATTGGCTGACGACGGCGGCGCCCGCGTTTCCGCCGGGCGGCGCCGACGGTGCGGGCGTGGTGGGTGCTTCGCGGGTAGTTGGCTCAGAGTTCACCTGCATGTGCCAAGCCTAGTCCCGCAGTGGGGGCCGGGTCGGCTACCGTGTCTCCATGACTACTGACGAGTCAGTGCCGCAGCGGCCCCTGGTCTTTGCCCACCGGGGCTCGAGCGCCGCGTTCGCCGAGCACACCCGCGCAGCCTACCTGCAGGCGCTTGCGGACGGGGCGGACGGCGTGGAATGCGATGTCCACCTGACCCGCGACCAGCACGTCATCCTCCTGCACGACGCCAACCTTGACCGCACGTCGGACGGCACCGGGCCGGTGGCCGAACGGACGTTGCGGGAGCTCCGCCGCCTGGACTTTTCCTCCTGGAAGGGCGTGCGCATCCCCGAGGTTTACGGCGCGAGGTCCGAGCAGTTCCTGACCCTTCCGGAACTGCTGGACATCCTCCGCGGGGCAGGACGCCCTGTGCGACTGGCGATCGAGCTCAAGCACCCCAGCCCGTACCAGCTCAAACTGGAAGACCGGGTGCTTGAGGTCCTCCGGAGCGAGGGGTGGGACGCCAAGGGCTCAGCTCTGGACAACGTAGCCGTGACCTTCATGAGCTTCAGCCCGGAATCTGTCCGCCGCCTGCTCCGCTCGGTTCCATCCGAGTACGTCTGCCAGCTGGTGGATGACGTGGATGTGCGTGAGCTCCGCGAGGAACTGGGTCTGGGGCTGATCACCGGTGGTGCGATCGCCAACGTGATGAAGGCCGCCCAGCTTGAAGGCGAGCGGATACTGGACCACGGCGAGGCGGCGTTGGCAGGTCCCGGAGTGGACTACGTCCGCCATCACCCGGCTTCCATCCAGCGATGGCTGGAGCGGGGCCGGCGATTCCGGGTGTGGACCGTGGACTCGGAACAGGACGTGGCCCTGTGCCAGGGCCTGGGCGTGCACGAAATCACCACCAACGTCCCGGCGCGAGTCCTTAGCCAGCTGCAGGTCGCGTCGCCACAAGGAAGGTAGGCAGCCACGTGGGCGAGGCTTCGCGCGGCGTTCCTCCACCGGGCGTTCCGCCGCTGTTCCGGGAACTCGAGCCGGTGCTCGGCGGCTTCCCACCTGCACCCGGTCGCTTCGCGCCGGTGTCCGGTGATCCAGGCATGGAGGCCGGCATCGCCGCAGCGTCCTGGTCCGGTGACCGAAGCTGGTGGGGCGGCGCGCTGGACGTGGAAGGCCTGGCTTTGGGCGCCGTTGGAGCCGCTGCCGCAGCCTTGAACTTCCTCGTCGGTGTGCCGGACCGGTTTGCGACCACGGCAGGCATGACGGCCGGTGCTTTTGACTCTTTCGGGTACTTGCGCATTGACGGGCGGAAGATCCAGGGCTTCGCCCCGCTGTCCGGCTTCCGGCGGACCAGTGACGGCTGGATCCGGCTTCACGCCAACTATCCGCACCATGAGCACCGGTTGATGCAGGCACTGAAAACCACCACCGCAGATGGTGTGGCGTCCGCCCTCCGCACCATGGCGTCCCTGGAGGCGGAGGCCGCCATCCAATCCCAGGGCGGTGTCGCCGCAGCCGTGCGAAGCCGCAAGGAGTGGCTGGACTCCGGGATGGGCCGGAATGCAGCCGCGTCGCCTTGGATCGATTGGACCCTTGCCGACGGCGGGGCCACAGGCGTCGAACGCGCGCTGCGGTTGTCCGCCGAACACCCCCGGCGCCCACTCGAGGGCGTGCGCGTGCTGGATTTGACCCGTGTCATCGCCGGACCTGTGTCCACCCGGCTGCTGGGGGCACTGGGCGCCGACGTGCTGCGCATAGATCCACCGCAACTGCCGGACATCACCGACCAGTTTGTGGACACCGGGTTCGATAAGAGAAGCGCCGAGGCAGACCTGGCTGCGAGCGGAAACCGGCACCGGCTGCACCAGTTACTGGGCGACGCCGATGTGGTGATCACCGGTTACCGCCGCGGTGCCCTGGACCGTTTTGGACTGGAGCCGGAGGGGCTGCTGGCCTCCCGGCCGGAGCTGGCGGTGGTCTCCCTGGACGCCTGGGGCAGCGTGGGCCCATGGAGTGGCCTCCGCGGCTTCGACAGCATCGTCCAGGCGGCCACCGGAATCGCCGACCTTTACGGGGCGGAGAATCACGACGGCGAGTGGCGGCCTGGTGCGCTCCCGGTCCAGGCCCTGGATCACGCCACCGGGTATGGTGTGGCCGCGGCGGCCATCGCGCTGCTGGCCCGGCGCCGGCAAACCGGCCTGGGCGGGTGGGGCCGGCTGTCGCTGGTCCGCACCGCGGAGGAGCTTTTCGCCCTGCCCGCCCTGCATCCTTCCGGTGGGGCAAGCCCGCTGCCGGAACCTGAGCTTCGGACTCTTGCAAGCGCTTACGGGGAACTTCGTTACGCCCTGCCGCCCCTCCTGGTGGACGGGGAACCCCTCGACTACACCAGTCCACCGGTGCCCTACGGAAGCTCAGACCTCAGCTGGGCCTGACGGTTCGCCGTGGCTGCCGGTTCAGGCAGAATTGGGCGGAGTGCGCGGGCCTGACGGTTTCGAGGGCCTGCCACGCTTGTGATTGAGTGGTGCCATGCCTTTTCCCCGGGCAGCCCGGGCCCGCCAGAGCCTTTCCGCTGCAGCAATGAGCGCCCTGCTGCTGGCCAGTGCCATGAAACACTTCCGCGACCCCGGTTTCTACCGCCAGGTAGTGCCTGACTACCTCTGCCTCGAAGGCACCGGACGGCCAGGAGCGGTCGACGGCGGTGCTGCCGCCGCCGGCGCTGCCCCGGCCGCCGGCACGGCTGCCGCGGCTACGGCTGACTCATTCGGCACGGTTGCCCCGGCTACTGCTGACTCAAGCGGCACGGCTGCCTTTGACGGCGGCGCGGAAGTGCGCCGGCGTCGTCCATTCGCCGTGATGACCAGGGAGGAATGGATCGCGGTCAGCGGCCTGCTGGAACTGGCGGCCGCCGTCGGCATCCTGGTCCCACTGACACGGAAGGCGACCGCAACCGCCCTCGCCGCCATGTTCACCGCGTTCCTGGCCGGTCATGCCGATGCCCTGCGCCGCGCCTACAACCGGCAGGGGACCCCTCGGCAGCGCCAGGTCCACACTCTTCGCTTCCCGCTTCAGGCGCCGCTTATCCTCTGGGCGTGGAGCCTCAGGAAATCTTTACGGGGTTCGTGGCAGTGAAAATCCTGGCTTCCCCTGCCGTACGCGTGGGGCTCTCCATCAGCGTTGCCACCGGCCTGTACGGGATATCCTTTGGAGCACTCTCCGTCACGTCCGGGTTGGACTTCTGGCAAACCATGGCGCTCAGCCTGCTCCTGTTCAGCGGCGGCTCACAATTCGCTTTCATCGGGGTAGTGGGCGGAGGCGGTTCGGGCATAGCAGCTATGAGTGCAGCCACGCTTCTGGGCATGCGCAACGGCATCTACGGCATGCAACTCAACGCCCTGCTGCACCCCACCGGGTGGCGGAAGTACGTTGCCGCCCAGGTGACCATTGACGAATCCACTGCCACCAGCACCGGCCAGACCGACCCCGCCGAACAGCGCCGGGGTTTTTGGGCGGCCGGCATCGGCATCTACGTGCTTTGGAACCTGTTCACCGCGGTGGGGGCGCTCGCCGGAAGCGGGCTGGGGGATCCCAAACAGTGGGGACTGGACGGGGCAGCAGTGGCGGCGTTCCTGGCCCTGCTCTGGCCAAGACTCAAGGGCCGCGAACCGATAGCCATTGCGGTGGTATGCGCCCTGGCCACGGTGGTGGCAGTGCCGTTCGTTCCGGCCGGTGTGCCGATCCTGGTGGCTGCCGTTGTGGCCGCCTTGTTCGGCTGGTTCAGCCACGGCCGGAGCGATGAGGGCCTGGAACCGGACGTGGAGCCCTACCGTGAGTCCCGCCACCACCCAGTCCCTGGGCAGCACAGCAGCGAGCCTCACCACGGAAGCGCTGGGCAGCAGCGCGGCGCTGACCAGCACGGGGAGCGCCGCGGCAATGAGCCACACTACCGCCGTGATGGCGGCACCTCGGGGGACGCATCATGAACCTCTGGATGTGGTTGCTGATCGCCTGCGTTTTGGCATACGCGTGGAAGCTGGTGGGCTACTTTGTCCCGGCCAGGTTTTTGGAAAATCCCCGGATGTCCAGGGTTGCAGGCACCATGACCATCGGGCTGCTGGCGTCCCTCACAGTGGTGAACGCGGTGGCCTCAGGGCAGTCGCTGGCGGCCGATGCACGCCTGGGTGCCCTCGCTGCAGCAGCGATCGCCCTGGCACTGCGTGCACCGTTTCTTGTGGTGGTGGTGGCCGGTGCGGGCACTGCCGCGCTGCTGCGGATGCTGGGCTGGAACTAAGCCGCCGGCAAGAACATAACGCGGATCCCTTTTCTTTGCCCGCAGTGGGTTTGTACTATGAGAGCGGCTATGCAGTTGGCCCCGACTTTCCGCATGAATGGCATCGATGGAACATCAACTGCACGCGTCCGGGGCAAAGGCCGGTAGACCTCATGTCCACAAAAACTTCCGATGGCGCGCGGGACTGCCCGCCAAGCGCTTCTTTACCCGCTTTTCCGCCATTTCCGATGTCCCTGCAGAGGATCTGGAGGCGCTCTCCGAAAGCCTCATGAGGGCGATGGATGTGGACCCTGCATCGCAGGTTCCCGCGCTGCGGGCCATGGTGCGCCGCGAAATCCGCGCCAGGGGAGCGGCTGGCAGGGAGTAACCGGAGCCAGGCATCAGGAAGTTGGGCCCAGGACAGCAGGTGGACCGCAGGAAACGTCCGGGCTCCAGCGGGCCGGCGTCGTGAAAGGAAATGGTCAGGCTACCCCGTGCGCAGCGCCGTCAGGTGCGGCTGACCGGCGTGAGCTTTCTTCAACCGCCATCTCGTACCAGGCTTGGGCGCCGAACTCAGGCTCGGGGGTGTCAAGGTTCTGGTAGAGGGCATCCAAAAGTTTCGCCAGTTCCTCTGCCGGCAGGGTGGGCAGAACTTCCTCGGGGCCGCGCGGATCGTTGATGAAGTGAAAAAGCCTGGAACTGTTCATCGCGCTGCGGCCGTACGCCGGAGGTGCAGGAACTGTGTCATGGGTGCTCCATCTGGAAGGTACAGAGGCTGGCTGCGTAACCCACTTGAAGTGTATTGCACCCGCTGGAGGCCCACAATGGGGTGATCAGGCATCCCGCGGGCAGCGTTTCTGCGGCTAGATTGGCTGCTGACCCGCCAGGGACGCGGCCGGCAGCGGCACATGGACGGGAAGCGGTCGGCCTGGCCGGACCGACCGGATGGCGTCCTCCACCAGGGCCAACGGACGGCGCCAGGCGTCCGACCCGGGCTCCATGGTGTCCACCACTCCTATGAGCATGGCGAGCAGCCGGAACATGTCCGTCATGGAGATGTCCGCGCGCAGGCTGCCCTGCCCCTGGCCCCGTACCAAAAGCACACTCATCGATTCCATCAGCGAGCCCGTGATGCCGGTCAGGAGCTCCCGGCGGCCGGCAACGGCTCCCAAAAGATTGGCGTCGTCGCTCGCGGCGGCCATCAGGGCTTCCATAACCCGCAGCAGTCCGGCGGCAGCGTCGATATCGGCCAGGGCGCTGTCTACCACGGGGTCCACGGTGAGCCGCAGCTGCCGGTTGAGGGCTGCAAGCACCAGCTCTTCCTTGTCCGAAAAGTTCCGGAACAAGGTGGCCGGGCCTACGCCGGCCGTGGCCGCAATGGTCTGCAGCGGTACTTCCGGGCCGAACTCGCGGAAGCATTGGCGCGCCGCCGTGATGATCTTGTCCACGTTCCGCGCTGCGTCGGCGCGGAGCGGCTTGCGGGCGACTGCGAGGCTCATGCCAAAAGGTTAGCAACGGAGCCTTCGGCCTTCACCGTTACTGGAGGGTAGGGGGTTTTGTGACGGCGGCCCCGGCCGTCCTGCACTCCACCGCCGCCCGCACCGTGGCACACTGGGCTTCATGCTGCTTGCGTTTTCTGTCGCCCCGTCCGGTTCTCCCAGCGAAGGTTCCCGGCCGGGTGACGCCTCCGTTCACGACGCCGTCGCCGCCGCCGTGAAGATCGTCCGGGAGTCGGGGCTGCCCAACAAAACAGACTCCATGTTCACCACCATCGAGGGCGAATGGGATGAGGTGTTCGACGTCGTAAAGCGCGCCACCGAGGCGGTGGGCCGCTACGGCAGCCGGGTTTCCCTGGTCATCAAGGCGGACATCAGGCCCGGCTACTCAGGTGAGCTGACCGCCAAAGTGGACCGCCTGGAAGACGCGCTCTCCGACGGTTCCTGAACACGGACGTCGCTGCCGCCGTCGTCCGCTGATTTCTCTGGACCCGCGCGCGGCCACGTGCCAAACTGTGCCCATGTTTGAGCACAAGCCCCGGCCGGAGTGGATCGCCACGGAAAAGTTCCTGTCCGACGTCGTGGTCCACCCGGATCCCGCCGTGCTTCGCGCCGTCCAATCGGCCGCCGAGGCAGGCATGCCGGCTATTGAGGTGGCGCCCACCGCCGGCAAGCTCCTCAAACTCCTCGTTCAGCTCTCCGGCGCCCGCCGCATCCTGGAGATAGGCACCCTGGCAGGCTTCAGCACCATCTGGATGGGGCAGGGCCTGCCCCACGACGGCACTTTGGTCACGTGCGAATTCCTGCCTAAGCATGCGGAAGTGGCGTGGGCCAACATCGACTTCGCGGGTCTGGGGCAAAAGGTCGAGATCCGGCTTGGACCAGCATTGGAGACCCTCGCAGCCCTGGCGGAAGAGGACCGGGAACCCTTCGACTTCATCTTTATCGATGCCGACAAGGAGAACAACAGCCGCTACCTGGAGTGGGCACTCCGCCTTGGCCGCACGGGGACAACCGTGGTCCTGGACAACACCATCTGGGAAGGTGCGGTGCTCGATCCCGAAATGGACCCGGTCAACGCGCAGGGAATAGTCGATGCACTTCGGCTGCTGGGCTCACATCCACGGCTTGATGCCACCGTCATCCAGACTGTCGGTTCAAAGGGCTGGGACGGGTTTGCGCTCGCCCGCATACGGTAGGGCATCCTCTTTGCCTGCCGGCTCCAACTGATAAGTATGCTTAGAGTAATTCGCCGGTTGATCCGCAGCCGGGCAGGAAGCCGCCGTGGAGGAAAATGATGAAAGCGTCGCCCACCCTTGCCAGTGCTCTGCAGTTGGTGCTCACTGACCTTATTGAGTTGCACCTGCAGGGTAAGCAGGCCCACTGGAACCTTGTGGGCACCAATTTCCGCGACCTGCACCTTCAGCTGGACGAAATCGTTGCAGCCGCCCGCCTCTTTGCCGACGAGGTGGCAGAACGAATGAGGGCCCTGCATGCCCTCCCCGACGGCAGCAGCAGCACTGTTTCGGCAGGAAGCCGGCTGGAGGAGTTTCCGCAAGGGCTGACCAGCACAAAGGACACCGTCAAGCTCGTCACAGCACGGCTGGAACGGTCAGTCCAGACCATGCGGGACGTCCATGATGAGGTGGACGAGGAAGACCCCACCAGCGCAGATCTGCTTCACGCCGCGATCGAACGGCTGGAACAGCTTGCATGGATGGTCAACGCCGAGACCATGGCTGCCTCGGCGCCCGTCACCGGACCGGCAGACAAATAGGCGCCCTCCCCACTTCGCCGGCGGAGAGCCCAGGACTGGGTGCGCTTTCCGGGGAAGGAAACACAGTACCCGTACGCCTTTCTGCTGCGTCCGGAACCCTCGATGCAAGGGACGGCCTGCTTGAAGCCGTCGCTGCTGCCGCCGCGGATGTTCCGGCCCTGCTCGGCCTTGCCCGCGAAGCCGGGAGGACCTGGCCGCGGCCCGGCGAAGGCATGACGGGACTTCTGTGGGAGCTCCTTGCCTCGGTGGCGGCCATCGATGTGGCGGCCGCACGCGTTTTCGAGCCGCACCTGGATGCCCTGGCTATCCTGTCCCAGGCAGGCCGGGATCCCGGTTCAGTGAGCGGCGCCTGGGGAGTGTTCGCGGCTGAAGGGCCAGGCGTCCGCCTGGAAGCACAGGGCAACGGCAGCGCAGTGACACTGAACGGCACCAAACCGTGGTGCTCCCTGGCGGCGGTCCTGGACCATGCGGTCGTCACGGCGCACACGGACGACGGCGGCAGGGCGGCTTTCGCGGTGGACCTCCGTCAGCCGGGGTCACCTGCGAGGACCCGTCGTGGGTGGCGCGGGGCCTGAGGGAGATACCCAGCGGCACCGTGCACTTCGATGGCGTTCCTGCAGAGCGTCTTCAGGCAACCGGCTGGTACTTCAGCCGCCCGGGCTTTGCCTGGGGCGGAATGGGCGTTGCGGCCTGCTGGCTTGGTGGCGCTGTGGGCGTTTCCCGTGGCTACCGGGACTCCTTGCAGGCAGGGGCCCGGGCCGGCCGCGACCCTGACCAGATTGCGCTGGCCAGTCTTGGTGAGCTGGACCGTACCCTGGCCTCCGCGCTGCAGTACTTGGCGCAGACGGCGTCGGCCATCGATGGCGGGAAGAGTGTGCCCGGGGAGCGGCCTTCGGCGTGGAGCGACGCGTTGCGGGTGCGAGGAACCTGCGCCGCGGCTGTGGACCGTGTGTTGTCGCTGGTCAGCAGCAACCGGGGACCGGGACCGCTTGCCTTCGACGAAAAGTACGCCAAGCGGATGGCAGACCTGGCCCTTTACGTCCGCCAGCATCACGCCATGCGCGATGACGCCCAACTTGGGGCGCTGACCCTGAAGGGTGATGCCGCATGGTGACGTTCACGCACGCAGATGCTGGGACGGACGAATCAGCCTGGGCGGCCAGCGGCCTGCCTGTCATCGCCGAGCTCCCGCTCGGCCTGGGGGAACTGGCTGCAATGAAATTCCTGGTCCTGGCCGCCCATCCGGATGACGAAACGCTGGGGGCCGGCGGCCTGCTGGCGCGCCTGCACAGCATCGGGGCTGAGGTCAACGTACTCCTGTGCACGGCGGGCGAGGCTTCCCATCCGGCGTCGCCAACCGTTTCACCCCAAGATCTGGCCGCCACCCGCCTGGAGGAATTTGCGGCCGGGATGGAATCCCTGGGACTTAAGGACTGCTGGCGGTACCTTAGCCTCCCGGACAGTGGCCTGCAGGAGCACGCCGCAGAGCTCACCCGTCAGGTCCGGGGTGCTGCCGACCGGTTGGGAGGCCCTCCGGGACAGCTCGCTATCGTTGCACCCTACCGCTCCGACGGGCACGCCGACCATGATGCCCTGGGAAAGGTTGCTGCGGGCGTGGCCGCCAGCCGCGGCCACGCCCTGCTGGAGTACCCCATCTGGTACTGGCTATGGGCCACCCCCGGCCACCCCGGGTGGCGATCCTGGAACCGGGTGCACCTCGAACCCGGGGAACAGCTCGCCAAGGAACATGCCATGCAGGCGCATGTCAGCCAAACAAAGCCCTTGTCCCCGCATGCGGGGGACGAGGTTCTCCTGAGCGAACCCTTCCTCCAACACTTTTCCCGCCCGTTTGAGACCTTCGCCTGGACCGCACCCCGCGAATTCCCCGGGAAAAGTGATGTCCCGGAGGCGCGGGGACCGCACACCAGCGTTCAGGCAGAACAGATCTTCGACGGGGTTCACGCCCGGGAACCGGACCCCTGGCACTACACCACCAGCTGGTACGAGCGGAGGAAGCGTGCGCTGACGCTGGCCGCGCTGCCCGCCGAACAGTACTCCTCCGGACTGGAAATCGGCTGCTCCATCGGAACATTGACGGCGGAGCTGGCACCACGGTGCACCAACCTGGTCGCTGTGGATGCCAGCGGCACCGCGTTGCAAAGGGCAGCAGATCGTCTTGCCCCTTTCCCGGGGGTCACCCTTCGGCAACTGGTTCTTCCCGGTTCCTGGCCGGCAGGGAACTACGATCTGGTGGTGCTGTCCGAAGTGGGGTACTACTTCGCCCCGCGGGAGTACGACGAGCTGTTGGACAACATCGGGACCTCCATCCTGCCCGGAGGGACCCTGCTGCTCTGCCATTGGCTGCATCCTGTTTCCGGTTGGGAGCTCGACGGTGAAACAGTCCACACGGTGGCCAGGAACCGTCTGAAATGGCGGACTGCCGGCCTGTACCGGGAGCGCGACTTTCTGCTCGAAACGCTCATCGCGCCACCGGCAACAGAAACCGAACCATGACAGCGGTCCAGAACGTGGCCGTGGTGATACCGGTGCACAACGAGGAAGAACACCTGGAGCGGGCGCTCACCGGGGTGGAGGCCGCCGTCGCGTCCCTTCACCGGCTGCAACCGGAGATTGGGGTACGGGTACTGGTGGTCCTGGATTCCTGCACCGACGCCTCCGCTGCAATTGCCGCACACTTCACTGCCCGGATCAACTGGTTCTCCGTCCTCGCCGTCAGTTTCCGCAGCGTGGGAAGGAGCCGCCGCGCCGGGGTCAGGGAGATTTTGGGCCCTGAAGCGGACACCATTCCTGACACTGCGCCTGGCGCGGCCGCCGGGTTGTGGCTGGCCAATACTGATGCCGATTCACTTGTTCCGGAGAACTGGCTGGTGGCGCAGGCCGCGATGGCGGCTGCCGGTGCGGACGCGGTGCTGGGATCGGTGGACATTGACCCCGCCGGCGCGGTGCCGGATCTCCTGCGCCGGTGGCACTCCCGGCATCTGTTCCGGGAAGACCACCCGTACGTTTACGGTGCCAATTTTGGGATTCGGGGCTCCGCCTACCTGGCGGCCGGCGGGTTCCCGCGGCACCGCTCCCACGAAGACCGCGTGCTGGCGGAGCGGCTTCGGCGCCTGAAGTACAACGTCAGGGCCACAGACACCATCCGCGTGCTGACCTCGGGCAGGACGCATGCGCGCGCCCCGCACGGCTTGGGGAAATATCTCCAGGCACTCAGCCTGGAGACATCCCTGGCTCGTGAAAGTTGAGGACGAACGCATCCCTCCGGCCCGGGCAGCGGCCCTGATCTTTTGCCGGCTGCCCGGGGACAAAAAGAGGGGCTGCCGCGGTGTGTCCGCAGCAGCCCCCTGGTCCTCAACCAGTCGGTCGTGAAAGTCAGTCTTTCTTGAAAGCGTCCTTGACTTTCTCGCCGGCCTGTTTCAGGTCCGCTTTGGCCTGGTCCATCTGGCCTTCCGTGCGAAGGCTCTCGTCATTGGTGGCCGCACCGGTGGCCTCTTTGGCCTTGCCACCCATTTTCTCGGCGGCGTTGTCGATCTTGTCATCCAAACCCATGGTGTTTCTCCCTTCGGCTGGTGACCGGCGGACGGTAAATGCGCCGGCCATGCTCCATGCTAACCAGCCAGGGGTTGCTTCAACAGGTGTGGAAGGGAAGATCAGACCAGATCGGGCGCGCTGGCCACGATGTAGTCAGCGGCGGCAGGGCCGGTCATGGACAAGTTGTTGCTGTCCGGATCAATTCCCTGTGCCTGCAGTGCATCCCAGAGGGCTTCCGGAGCCAAAAGAGGCACTTTTTGGAGCAGGCACCAGCTGGTGTAGAGCCCGTACAGCTCATCTCGTCCGAGTCCAAGTCCCGGTTCCCTGTCCGCGACGACTGCTTCAGCAGTGAATTGTTCAAAATGGCTAGCATGCATGTTTGCTCATTCGGGGTCGACCGTGATGCCGCCGTATCTGCTTCAGCGGACCTGCAGGCTCCGGAGGAACCAAGCAGAGTAATCATGAAGGTATGGCAGCGTGGCTCACTTTGTCCAGTCGGGCGGGGGCCCCTCACTGGATTTGAGGGGGCCGACGGCGACTGGGGGGACTGGCCTCGGTCTCAGAAGAGGCCATCTCACCGCCGGCCCCGCCTTGACCCCGGGACACCTTGTTGACCCGGGAAACCTAAACAGGACCTCCAAGACAATTTTCCCCTATCTTGATGGTCCTGCCTAGTCCCCGGAAACTACGGCTGCTGCCTGCCGGCCGCTGTTTTTCCGGTGCAGATTTGTTTACTCCTGGCTGGTGCCACGGTCGCGCAGCTTGTCCCGCACCCGGTCCCGATGCGGTTGTGTTGGCTCGCTGACATTCCCGTCCGAGTCCGCGTCGCCGTTCTGGTTCGAATCCGTGTCCTCGCCGTTCTCCGCGCTGTATTTCTCCCGCAGTTCCCGTCCGTGTTGGATGTCTTCTTCCTCCTGCTTCTGCAGCTTGTCACTCTTCTTGGTGTCACGCGGCGGCAGTTGGATGGTTTCTTCGGCTTTGATGCCGGCCTGGAGCTGGCGGCCCCGTTCCATTTCGGCGTCGAACTCGGCGCCGAAGAGCAGGGACATGTTCAGGATCCACAGCCACAGCAACATCACGATGACACCGCCCAGGGTGCCGTATGTCTTGTTGTAGTTTCCGAAGTTGCCCACGTAGAAGCCGAAGCCCAGTGACGCCAGGAGGAAGACGAACAGGGCAATGCCCGAACCGAGGCTCATCCACTTGAATTTCGGCTGCTTGACGTTGGGCGTGGCGTAGTAAAGAACGGCGATGATGACGATGATGAGGCCCACCATCACGGGCCATTTTGCAATGTCCCAGATGGCGAGGAAAACGCCGCTGAGCCCGATCAGGCCGCCAATAGCTTCGGCCACTGGGCCGCTGAGCACCAACATGCCGGCGAGGATCGCGATGATGACAACCGACAGGAGCGTGACCACCAGCATGGTGCCGCGCAGTTTCGCGAAGGGACGGCCCTCATCCACCTCGTAGACCCGGTTCATTGCCCGGCCGAAAGCGCCGACGTAGCCGGAAGCAGACCACAGGGCGGTGGCAAGGCCGATGACCAGGGTGAATCCTGCAGCCGGCGCGTTGGCCAGGTCTTCCACCACTCCGCCAATCGTGCCCACAGTTTCGGCCGGGACGAAGCCGCTCACGATTTGCAGGAGCGCATCTGTGGTTTTCTGTGGGTCCCCGAAAATTCCGATCAGCGAAACGAGTGCAAGTATGGCCGGAAACAGCGACAGTACGGCGTAATAGGTCAGGGAAGCGGCGAGGTCCGGGCACTGGTCCTTGCTGAACTCCCGGAGTGTCTTCTTGAGGATGTACTTCCAGTTTGGCTTGTCCAGGTCCTTGGGGCTGTCCGGTTTCCGGGAATCATTTGGATCCGGTGCCTGGCCCGCCTTGGCGGTACTGGTCTCGGAAGAGTCATGAGTGGCCATGGGGCGTCCTCTCGATAAGGGTGCGAAAACTGACAGGCCGGCACCGCGGGACTGCGGGGCCGGCCTGTCAGGTGGTGATCGTGCCTTGGGGTGCCGCGTTGCGTAGCGGGTCAGGTGTTTTGGACGTTGGTTTTGGCGTCGGTGGCGCGGTCTTTGACGTCGGTGACGGCGCCTTGGCCTTCGGCTTTGACGTTTTGGGCGGCGTCAGTGGCGGTGGCCTTGACGCTTTCCATGGCTTCCTGGGCCGGTTCCTTCAGGTCCTGGACCATGTCCTTGGCGGCGTCGGTGACCTGGGTGGCGAGGGGCTCGGCGGCGGTTTTGAGCTGCTGGGCGGCTTCGCGTTCCTTTTCGCTGGCCGGGATCAGGGACGAGATGAGCATCCCGGCGCCGAATGCGATCAGGCCGGCGGCCAGGGGGTTGCCCTGGGTTTTGGCTTTGACTTGGTCCGGTGCGTGGCTGATCGCGGTTCCGGCATCCGACAGTTTGGCCGAGACGTTGTCCTTGGCCCCGTGCAGGGTGTCGCCGGTGCTGTGCAGGGCGTTCCCGGTGTGGCCGGTGCCGGAGTGGACCTT